>JASJDA010000205.1 GCA_030065755.1 Prochloraceae cyanobacterium
TGTAGATTTTAGACTATTGACTCTTTGGCTTCCCTATTACTATTTCAGGCTCGGTTTCACACCGTTGTCGGTGGTATATCGACTGCAAAATTAGGTGGGTCTGTGACCACCAGAATTATATCATAAAGCCGTCCTAGAAGGACGGGGCTTGCGACCCATTTTTTCGGTCACGCATGTTTGTAGGTTTTGCGGCTGCGCTAAAATTGACTTATTCCCATCAGTTCTTTATTTCCATTTGTCCCAGATATTCTCGATTTTCTCAATAGCTTGCTTTGCTGCAACCTCTGGCGATAAACCATCTAGTAATATTTTTTGTATGGCTTTTGCCCAAATATTGTCAGATAAAACTTCACTGTATGCTGGGTTCAAGACTTGATAAGGCAAGCGCGTTTGTTCAAACTGTTTGAGAGCAACTGTTATATGCGGATCTGTGGAATCTTGCCAAAAAGGATCTTCTAACAATTTGGGCATTACGGGAAAAAATCTTCCCTGAGATCCTTTGGTATATGCTTGCAAGTTTTGCGGTTGGGCTAAATAAGAGAGAAAATTCTTGGCTGCCTGCTGTTTGTCAGAAGCTTCGAGGATAATTACTTGCTTAATAGAAGTTATAGATTTCATGGGGTCGCCGTTGGGCTTTTTGGGCCAAATTATAGTGGCAATTTCCTCTGCATAAACTTGTTTGTTATTTCTTTGCGAACCTGGAATAGAAAGGGTTGGATTGGCACTCATCAAGCTATTTCGACTGAGAAAGCTGACATTATTGTCAGCATTTGTCCAGTTGAGTGCCTCTGGTGGCACTTGCTGTTGTTGGTAAAAGCTTGCATACTTTTCTAAGGCAGCAGTAACCGTTTTAACTATCAACGGAGCATCTAAAAGAGGCTCCCCAAATTCATCGAGTGGTTTGTAATTGTATGCTTCGAGAAAGTGTTCAAAAATGTCGAAAGTGTCTGTAGAAAAAGACATTGGCAAACCCATCGCGTAAATATCAGGGTTTCTGCTAGCACGCAGGGAAGATTGAACTTCTCCCCAAAACTGCCAAAATCTTTGCCAATCACTGGGAATTGACTCTTTAGTCTGACCTACAGTTGCTATTAGGTCTTTCCAGTAGTGAAGGTGGACTGTTCTTTGCATAATTGGCACGGCGTAGTAGCTGCGCTTTTTATCCACTTTATTGGAGTAATAGACACTTTTTAGAGCATTCTCGCTATAGGAATCTTTTAAATACTCTAAGATTTCGGAAACATCTACCAGTTGATTGTTCCATGCTAGATGAGGAACGATCGTTAAATCTGCTGTTTCGCTAAAGAAAATATCGGGAGGATTTCCTTGCGACAGTGCATTTTTAAGTTCCCCAACTACGTCTCTGTCAGAGATGAAAGTAAGTCTTACTGCAATTCCAGTGTTTTGCTTCCAGTTAGCAACGATTTTTTCTATTGCCTCACTTTCCTCTGGATAAAAACCCCGATGCCACCAAATCCTAAGTTCGTTGCTTACCTCTCTTGATGGTTTTGTCGATTTTGAGGAATTATTATCGCAATTCCCTAGTCCAAGACCGAGTAAAAATAAATAAAATAGTCGAATGAATTGACTGCGTCGCATCATTTTTTTGGTTTTACGATAATTGATAGTTATAAATTTAATTTTGATTTATTCACTTGTTTATACTCCTCTCAATAACTTTTTTTTGATATCAAATAAATTTAGTTCTAATTTTAGCAATTTGTCCTCTTAAAATCTCCAACAACATAACAAGATAAGCTCGTAAGTAAGCGATCGCCTATCTATTATAAATTGGATTAATTGAGAATAATTGATGTTTCAATAGGAGAGGATAACATTATTTTTATGAATTAGTCAATATTACCGCTAATTTTTCTCTTCCACTTGTAGAGACGTTCCGTAGAACGTCTCTACTATTTTTTCTCACGATCGATCGACCATACCAAAAGATGACGAGAGCTTGCTACGATAAACTTTGGCAGCTACAGAAAAACATATGAGTAAAACTACAGATGGAATTGCACCTCACGGAGGTCAATTAATTAATCGCATTGCCACAGCAGCCGAACGAGAGGAATTTCTAGAACAAAGCGATCGCCTGCCCAGAGTCCAACTAGACGATCGCGCTACCTCCGATCTGGTCATGATCGCCATTGGCGGGTTCAGCCCCCTCAATGGCTTTATGGAGCAAGCAGACTATGAAAAAGTCGTTGACGATATGCGCTTAGTAGACGGGACTGTTTGGTCAATTCCCATTACTCTTTCTGTCAGTGAGGAAGTAGCAGAACCCCTATCTGAAGGAGATTGGGTGCGTCTAGACGATCCGAAGGGTAAATTTATCGGAGTGCTAGAACTCACTCAAAAATATCGCTACAATAAAGCTCACGAATCTGTTAAAGTCTACGGTACGGACGAAATTAAGCATCCTGGGGTAAAAGTTGTTTACGAACAAGGGCTGATTAATTTAGCTGGCCCAGTGTGGTTATTAGAGCGCGACCCCCACCCCCTATTTCCCACATATCAGATCGATCCAGCAGCTTCTAGAGAAAAATTTCAAAAAAAAGGCTGGAAAACTGTTGTTGGCTTCCAAACTCGCAACCCCATTCACCGCGCTCACGAATATATCCAAAAATGCGCTCTAGAAATCGTCGATGGTTTGTTTCTTCATCCTCTGGTGGGGGCAACCAAAAGCGACGATATTCCTGCTGACGTGCGGATGCGTTGCTATGAAATAATGCTAGATAATTATTTTCCCAGCGAAAGAGTTATCTTAGCCATTAATCCCTCAGCTATGCGTTATGCTGGCCCCAGAGAAGCAATTTTTCACGCTTTAGTGCGTAAAAACTACGGTTGCACTCATTTCATCGTCGGTCGCGATCATGCTGGAGTAGGAGACTATTACGGCACTTACGACGCTCAAAAAATCTTCGATCAGTTTGAACCAGAAGAATTGGGCATTGTGCCGATGAAATTCGAACACGCTTTCTACTGCAAGCGCACCCAGCAGATGGCAACTAATAAGAGCAGTCCTAGTACTCCAGAAGACCGCATACACCTATCGGGAACTAAAGTGCGAGAAATGTTACGCCGAGGCGAATTACCACCTCCAGAGTTTTCTCGTCCAGAAGTAGCTGCAGAGTTGGCAAAAGCAATGCAATCGAGTTAGCTTAATGCGCAGAAGCCTCACGTCTGTACACTATAGTGTCAGCGTGAGACGGCGCTTAAAGCGGGGAAATGAACTGGAGCGCACGCTGCCTTATGAATGCCTGCGAGTTGACCACAGTCTTATACTATGGAGGAAACAAGCAATCGAGACTAAGTTAATTACCAGAAAGTTCCTACAATAACTGCAAAAAGCGGAGCTAACGCTCGGAGCGAACCTCCGAGTTAGGACGCACCAAGAAAAGTCGGCGGTAGGGCATTCCGTGGACTTAAAACAAAGCTTACTTAATATCCGAAGCGTTGGCTGGAGTTGGTAAGAAGCCTACACCTATCCAGTAAAAATCGGTGTAGGAGTATGTCACTAGTTATTTAGACCTCGCAGCAATTTTACTTTTTGCTGCGAGTCGGTCAAGAGTCTCCTATCCTTCGATAATCATTCGATGATTGTTGGGTTGTACGGGTCGATTATTATGAGGATAGATTTTGGCAAATGTTTCTAACTGCTCTTTTGATGCTTCAATGGGTTCTTCAAATACAATCCAACGAACTATTTCCGAACAGGGTGGAGTAGTTAAAGATCCCATGTATCTGTAAGATACTTTCTCGATCGGCAGCAGTTGATTGATGTTAACGTGACCGCTCATCAACTTTTCTTTCCCTTTTTTCTCAGGGATTTCTTGCCAGAGGGTTTTCAATACCTGATTTTCTCTACCTTCTTTGATAAATATACCTAGAACAGCTAATTCCCCTTTGGAGTTGCGATGCACTAAGTGAGCTTCCATGGGAAAGTGTTGGTTAGAAACTACGTGTTCGCTGGGGTGATGGAAGTGAAATTGCAGTAGATCGAATTTTTCTTTTGCCAAGCGCAGGTGATTTTGATGGTCAGGATTGACTTGAATGGTATGACCGTTGTTTCTGATGTGAAGGGCACTTAGATGATAGTCCAATTCGAGATCGTGTAATTCTGTATGAAGAGCTCCTTCGTACTCTAAGTTAATGGGAGATTGTTGAGTACCCATCTCGCACACTTTGAAATCGGGAGCTAGTTCGCCCCACATAGAAGGCCCATTTTCGCCGTAGTTCCATTGACCGTGACCGTTGTTATCTTCACTAGCGATCGCTGCTTTTAATGATGGAAAGCTAAAGCTAAATGCAGCACCTGCGGTAGCCATTGATACATATTTTAGTAAAGTTCTTCTCTGCATTATTCTTCTTTTCTAATTGTTATCTGCTAAGTTTGTCCTGAATTTGTTACTTTTTTTTTGTTTATATTGATGCTAGAATTTAAATATTTAACAAGAATTATTCAGTTTTTCCTAATTAACTATGTATTGTATAGATTATGAATTAGGCAAAATGTAGATTCTTGTTGCTTATTTTCTGCTATTTTTAATCAACAGATATAAGTAAAAGAAAAAAATCTAACATCTAAAACGTTGAGCTAAACCTGAACTACAATCGGGTATAAATCTTTATAATTATGTCGATAGTTCCAGTTAGCCTAAATCGATGAATTAAAAACAAGTTCAAAAGTTTTGAAGAAGAATATTAATATAAAGCAAAATCTTGTTTGAATTTTTATCAACTCTTCTTAACTCAAGAATAACTTCTTGAATATTCAACCAATGCGATCGGGGTCAATTATTTTTGCGATCGCGATCGCTAGTTAATAGAGATTTAAATGTTAACACTGTTGTAATCTTTTTTGAAACCAAGAAAATTACTTAAATTGTATTAAAGTTTAATTTATATATAAGTGTAACTATCTAGTTATAGATAGAAATATATTTTAGGCGATCGCCTACCTGAAACAGTGTGAGTAAAATTGAATTGGTATTACTCATCGCCATTCCTGGTAGGCTGATAGCTGATGTGTGAAAGCTAATGCCTGATATGGGATTTGAACGGCGGACTTTTTTACAACAAACAGGGTTAGCGCTGCTAACCCTGGCAATAAGTGAAACAGGTTTATCAAGACTAGGCGACGATCGCTCTTTAGCTCCTTTAATTAAGCGCTCCCTCAGCGCTCTAGCACAGCCTACTAGTCGTAAGTTAGCCTTATTAGTGGGAATCAATCAGTATTCTCGATCGCGAGAATTAACAGGTTGTCTGACGGATGTAGAATTACAAAAAGAATTACTAATACACCGCTTTGGTTTTAATGCCAGCGATATTGTGACTCTCACCGATCGACAAGCAACGCGGGAGAATATAGAAACCGCATTTATCGAACACCTAAGCAAACAAGCTAAGACAACAGATGTAGTCGTCTTTCACTTTAGCGGCTACGGTTGTCAGGCAAAAATACCTGAGTCGGATCTATCTGAAGTTTCATCTGACGATGAAATTACCTACAAACAGATAGATACTTTAGTACCTACAGATGGAATTTCACTGGCAAAAGGAGCCCCTGGCAATAATTTACTTGAAGAGACCCTGGCATTATTAGCAAGCTCTCTAGCCACAGATAGACTAACAATGGTTCTCGATACTAGCTACGCTAATACGAGTGAAGCTATTCGGGGATCGCTCGTATCCCGCTCCTTACCCGCGATCGTAGAAAAACCCAGTCCTGAGGAACTAGCTTTTCAACAAAGGCTGCGATTAAACTACAAGCAAACCTCAAAGAAAAAAACAACCGGAATTATTTTAAAAGCAGCAGGGGAAAATCAAATAGCAACAGAGAAGATTTGGGATGGGTTTAGCGCTGGTTTGTTCACCTATGCTCTGACTCAATATCTTTGGCAAGTAACCCCAGCCAGTACAGTTCGCGTAGCGATCGCTCGCTCTGAGGAGACAATGGAATCAGCCAGTGGCGATCGTCAACAACCGCAACTGATAGGAACGAATACCGAACCTCTATTTACCTATTATTTACTACCCGATCGCACTGTGGGTGCTGAAGGATTTATTAGTGCAGTAGAAGACAAAGAGACAGCTTCGATCCAACTTACTGGAATTCCAGTAACAATTTTACGCCACTATGAGAGTGGTTCTTGTTTAACTGCGATTCCCCTTGCAACGAGCCAAGACAATACAGAAGTCCAGCCCTCAGAACCTGTTGTGCTACAAATTCGTTCGCGGCAAGGTTTGAGTGCTAAAGCAAAATTACTCGATAATACAGCAGGAAATAGCGATCGACTTCAAGTCGGTCAATTATTACGAGAATCAATTCGAGTCTTACCTCGCAATCTGGGTTTAACTATAGCTCTAGATAGGAACCTCGAAAGAATTGAGCGAGTAGATGCTACTAGTGCTTTCGCTAACATTGCTGCTGTTTCCTCAGTAGTAACTGCAGGAGAGCAAGCTGCTGATTGTTTGTTTGGAAAAATTAAAAAAGCTGAAGCTGCTAAAGTTTCAGAGAATCTAGATTCTGAAAGTGTCACTTTAAAAGAAAGTTCCGAAACAGAGGTATTGGAAGGCTACGGGCTTTTGTCTGTAAGTGGCGAGCCTCTCTACAATAGGACAGAAATTGCTAGTGAAGCAGTAAAGAATGCTGTTAGTCGGTTAGTACCCCAATTACAAACACTGCTAGCAGCTAAGTTGTGGCGTTTAACCATGAATGAAGGTTCTTCTGGCTTAAGAGTTAAGGCAACTCTCGAAATAATTGATGGAAAAGATCGAGTATTAATTTCGCGACAAACAGCACGTCATAACTCTAAATCATCTTCTGGTGAGAATTCTTCAGTTAATGAAGGCGATACCCTGACTGAGATCGAGAGTGGAACTCAAATTCAATACAGATTAGAAAATTACAGCGATCGCCCACTTTACTTTTTGCTGTTGGGAATTGATGCCGAAGGTAACGCAATCGCCTTTTATTCGCCTCAATCGAAAAACGAATCTGCCCAAAATGGAGGCTCTTCTAGTTTGAAAAATAATATAATTCCTAAAGAAGAAAGTGTAATTATTCCTCAACCAACAGACTCTGTTAGCTGGATAATATCTACTTCCCAGGGAATAGCAAAACTCGAAATTATTTTCTCGATCGCTCCTTTCGAGAATACTATCAAAGCTTTAGCAGTAAAGAAACATCTTAAAGGAGAAAAAGAACAAGTAGTCGAACTACCTAATCCTTTAGAAGTAGCTCGGGCTTTATTGTCGGACTTGCACGGGGCTAGTGCTGTTTCAGAAAAAATTACTGCTTCTTCCTCAGATGTCTGGGCATTAGATGTCAACACTTGGGGGACTTTGAGTTTTGTTTATCAAGTAGTTTAGTGCTGAAGTAGGAGTGCTGAATGCTGGAATCCTTTTCAGCGATCGAGAGCAATCATCAATTGAGAGAGAGAGGGAAGTGTGGGAAGTATGGGGAGAATGAAGTTCATATGAACTCCAGTTATATATTCATCAATAAATCTGGGGACGAGGAGACTGGGGGACTGGCGGATAGGTTGTCTGTTTGTTAACTTATTTTTACTGCATCCAACTTTCTCCCCCTCTCCCCCTCTCCCCCTCTCCCCCTCTCTCCTAACCAGGGATTTTGGCATCATTGAATCGGTGTTCTAGGAGCGAATCCCATAGCGCAGTGCAGCTAACTGCGCTTCAGCTTTATTGAGAGATTCGTACCATTCTTGTTCGGGATCGCTATCAGCAACAATTCCAGCCCCTACTTGTCCCCAAACAAGAGACTTTTCGGGAGAATAATGGCTATATAAAAGAGTGCGGATCAAAATATTTAAATCTAAATTTCCTCTGCGATCGAGATAGCCACAAGAACCGTAAAATAAATTGCGAGGCACTGATTCTAATTGTTCGATAATTTCCATACAACGCACTTTCGGACAGCCTGTGATTGTGCCCCCAGGAAAAACAGCACGAATTAGATCTACTCCATCGCATTCTGGCTTTAAAGTGCCACAGACGTTACTTACTAGATGCATCACGTGACTGTATCTTTCAATGGTTAAGAGTTCGTCAACCTCAACCGATCCCCACTGGCATACTTTTCCCAAATCGTTGCGTTCCAAATCTACGAGCATAATATGTTCTGCTCTTTCTTTAACATTAGTAATTAATTCCTCTGCTAAATTGCGATCGAATTCAGGAGTAATACCGCGTTTTCTGGTTCCCGCAATAGGTCGAGTTTGCGCGGTGCGTCCTTGCAATTGAACGAGCCTTTCTGGGGAACAACTTATTACATCTCCCCAAGGAGTTTTCCAATAACTAGCAAAAGGAGAAGGATTAATAGCCTGCAAAGCGCAATATATATCCCAACTCTCAGCAGTTGTAGAAACTTGAAACCGCACCGAGAGATTAGCTTGAAAGATATCTCCAGCTTGGATGTATTTTTTAGCTTGTCTGACAGCGTTTTCGTAATCTTCTTGAGAAGTCAGGAAGGAGTTGGGAGAGGGGGGGAGGGGGAGAGGGGGAGAGGGGGAGAGGGGGGGAATGAGTTTTGATTCTAACTGGTGTTGAAGTCGATCGAGTTTGGTTTCGGTAGTTGCTGCTAACCAGAGAGTTTTTTCAGCGCGATCGAGAATAGCAAAAGATTCAGGTTCGTACCAATAAGCTAGAGGAAAAGGTAAGGAATCGCAAAGAGATCTGCGACGGTCGGGGGATTTTTGGCGAGGTAGTTTTTCTATTTCCTTTGCTAGATCGTAACCTAACCAACCTAACCAACCACCTGTAAAGGGTAAGTGAGTTGGTTCGTCGATATTATTAGTAGATTCTGTTTTAAGTAGGCTGCGGAGAAAAGGTAGAATTTCCCCTAATTGCGGAGTCCACAGCCTCAGCTTTCCATCTACAATTCGAGGAGAACCAGCACAGATAGAATAGCGAGAAAGATGGGATTGTTCGTGAGAATTTAAAACAGGACTTTCTAGGAGAGTAGCGATCGTTCCTTGTTGACGAAATAAAAGCTCGAAAATTTCTTTTCCACTGCGATTTTCATTTCTAAGCGATCGCCAATACCAAGGTAATGACATATTTTTTTTGGCTGTTGGTTGTTGGCTGTTGATTTCTCCCCCTCTCCCTCTCTCCCCCTCTCCCCTGCTACCTAAATCCCTCCCCACCTTATACGCGCCCACCAGAAGACAACCAAAATTGCTAAAACTATAACGTCAAAAGCTTTCAGACGCAATTGATGCCACTGTACGCGATGGCGATCTGGACTTGTAAAACCTCTTATTTCCATTGCTACAGCAATTTGTTCTGCTCGTAAAAGGAGATTTTCCAAAAGTCTTTCTGCAACCAATAACCAGACTTTTGCACTTCCGCGAATACCTATTTTTTGCCAGTTTATGGCTCTAGTACTTATGGAACGAACTAGATTTTGTACTTCTTCTAGAACTAGAGGAATAAAACGCAAAGAGAGAGTTAATGTTAAGAGAATTTCTGTAACAGGTATTTTAAAGTAGCGCAATGGTTGCATAAAGTATTCTAAACCTGCTGTCATTTCTTCTGGGGCAGTGGTGAGCAAGTAAAGAGTGCTGCTATAAATCATAGTAAAAAACAGGGTGCTGATCCGAATCCCTATATCTACAGAGCGACGAGTAATTCTGACCCATCCTGTCTCTAATAATACGTAATTGTAGTCACTAGTCCCAGATAAATCTAGATCGCTACTAGGAAGTCTCGGTTGATAATTAAGGTTTAACCCATCATTAGAAAGAGAAGTAATTAAAAACAACAAAAGAGATATAATTAGCAACCACCCCATTTGTTGCCGCCATACCCGTAGAGGAATTGATGCCGAGAGAGTAAGTAAAAACAGTAACCCCACTAATATTAAACGACAAGAGGGATTTGCCAGCACAGGAGCCAAGAGAAAACTCATCAACCAAATTAGTTTCACTCTAGGATCTAGGGCGTGCATCCAGGTAAAGGGTTTTTCTAGATACAGTCCTATGGGTACCGATCGCAGTAAGTCCATTTTTGTTGTTGGTTATTGGTTAAATGAGGCATGAAAGTAAAAAAATGAGTAGGTATCAAACTTTAGTTGCTCGATTCATAGTACTATTTTCCATCTCGCGGACTTTTTTGCCGCGCCACAGTAAACGTATTGGAGTACCGTAAAAACCTAGCTGTTGACGGAATTGACCCTCAATATAGCGACGATAGTTGTCGTTAAAGCGTTTGGGATCGTTAACGAATAAAGCTATAGTTGGGGGCTGGCTGGATACTTGAGTACCGTAATAAATCCTACCCTGTTTTCCTTGGCGGCTGGTGGGAGGAGAATGCCATTTAATAGCTTCTTGTAGCACTTCGTTGATTACTGCGGTACTGACTCGACGGCGATGTTCTGCTGCTGCAGTGTCTACTAAATCGAGAATTTTGTTTACTCTTTTACCAGTGAGGGCGCTAACAAAGATCGCATCCGCCCACTCCATATAATAAAGGCGGTCTTGCAGGTGTTTTTTATAGTCGTAAATCGTATAAGAATCTTTTTCTACCGCATCCCACTTATTAGCTACGATAATAGCGGCGCGCCCGTCATCCATTATGCGTCCCGCTAGTTTGAGGTCTTGGTCAGTAACGCCGTCGAGAACGTCAATAACAAATAAAACTACGTCCGCACGACGAATTGCTTTAAATGCCCGATTAATACTGAAAAATTCCGCCCCGTACTTGACATTTTTCTTGCGGCGAATTCCTGCAGTGTCAATTAAACAATATTTTTTGCCCTTTCTTTCTACTACGGTATCGATCGCGTCGCGGGTCGTACCGGAAATGGGGCTGACGATCGAGCGATTTTCACCCGTGAGGCTATTGAGAAGACTGGATTTACCTACGTTGGGGCGACCGACGATCGCTACTTTTATTTCTGGTTCGTCTGGAACTTGGTCAACAGGAGGAAGATGTTTAATTAATTCGTCGAGTAATTCTCCCGTCCCGCTACCGTGAATGGCAGAAACGGGGTAGGGTTCACCTAAACCAAGTTCCCAAAATTGAGCCGCTTGAATTATTCCCTGTTCCACAGATTCGCATTTATTGACCGCTAGAAGGGCGGGGACGGGTTGAGCGCGCATCCAATCAGCTATTTCTCGATCGCCTGGAGTCGGTCCACTTTGCCCGTCTACAACGAATATTGCTACACTTGCTTGGGCGAGGGCTGCCATTGCTTGTTCCCGAATTAGGGGCAAAAATTCCGTATCGTCGTCGAATACTAAACCCCCTGTATCCACCACTTGAAATTCCCGATCTTGCCAAAAGGCAGGTCTGTAGGTGCGATCTCGAGTAATTCCTGGTTCGTCGTGAACGATCGCGGTACGATCGCCTGCGAGACGATTTACTAAGGTTGATTTGCCCACGTTAGGGCGACCGATAACGGCAACAATTGGCAGAGGCATAAACTTACTGGGGCTTGGGGTGTCGGCTTAGTATCGTTAGAAATCAGAAGTAGCAAAATTTCTAGTTATTATCGAGTATCTATTATTAGGTGTTATTTGACTTGACTCTATTTTTTTCGTACAAAACACCTAAGAGCGACTTTACTGATAGTTTAATCTCCAACCTATATCATAGCGACTTTTAGCAAACCTCGCGGGAATCATACTCTTATCTTCTTGAGGATTGGGGACGGAACTTAATTCTGTGCCGATTAAGAAGCATTAAAGAGACAAGGAGCAAAATTGTGTAGCGCGATCGGGTAAGTCTATTTTGATATATGAATAAAGCGATTTTTTCTCAAGAAATCACCGCAAATCTTGATTGAAGTCATTCATACTTCGATAATATCAAAGTATCCTTCTTCTATCTGCCTAACGTTACAAATCAGCGGCAGCAGAAAACTGACAAAACAGCAGAAAGCATTGCGTTATGTCCGCTGCATTTGAAGTGTTAGACCTGTTACATAAGAAATCATACATGTATAGGAGTTAGGCGAAAGCACTCTTATATACTATATTTTTCTTCCTGTGTAATACCTAAGAGCAATCGCTGCATAGGATCGGGGTCATTCTGTCGAAAATCTACTGCTCCTAATCTGCGAAGATAGACAGGAAGCTTTAAATCACCTGCTTGTGCAACGCTACTAAGAATGACCGGAATAACTTTGAGGTGTGCATCTCTAAAATCCAATATAATATCTTCTATTACTTCCTTTTCCCAAGGACCGCCACTACTACCAACAAAAACTGCCATTGACCAGATTCGAGTTCGATCCAGATGTTGTTCTAACTCTCGAAGTACAGAACCTTGAAGATTGGAGGAACTAATACCTGGAAAATTGGAGGAGTTAAGACCCGCTTTCCATAAGGCTATATCAGCCATTTTAAGTTGCTGTCCAATCTCTCGAATTTCAAATAAGTCTTCCTGCTTGTAGCAAAGCAGAACATCAAAAAAAGGTTCAATTTTCTTGCGTTTAATGCTAGCTTCGAGCTTATCTAATGCTTGATGATTCCCTTCATTAAAAGATACCCAATTGCGTTGCCTGATAAATCTTAATTCCTGCGGAATCTCTGTGATTCCAGGCAATAAAACTGGAATTAAAGGTTTATCTGACTGCTTACATTCATCCAAAAGAATTTCAATTTCATCCTTCTGCCAATTACCTAAACCGCTTTCTCCAAAGAATATAGTAGCAGATTTAACTTTAGGAATCACCTCTTGGATCTTTGTCTGAAAAGACTGCCCTCCTAAAATCTGGTCTTTATCTATCCATGATTTAATGTTTCGCCTTTTTAACTTACCTGCTATTACTTCAACCTGGGTTTTATCATGGCTGTTATGAGCACAAAAAACATCGAATTCTAGTTCATCCATGCTCAACTCCTTCCTTCTCGTCTTGTGAGATGAGATGAATCAGTTGGAGAATTGGCTCACTAGATTTGTCCCGAAAATCAACCACCTGCTTGCGTTTAAGATACAGAGGAAACTTCGGATCCTGCTGCGTACTAGGCAATATAACAGGAACAACAACACGTCTATCTTCAATAAAATCCCAAATTAGATCTTCGACTTCCTCATCTTCCCAAGGTGCCATGTTGTTGCCCACAAAAACAGCTAAAGAAGTGATTTCACCTACCAATGTTGTAAATAAATCTCGCCATTCAGTATTAGAATCAAGTTCCCATTGATTAGGATAGAAGCTAATATTCTGTACTTCTAGCTGTCTTGCAATCTGTTGGACTTCAGATTGATCTAGATACTGATAACACAAGAGAACATCATAGTGTTCAGCGGGATTAACTGGTTTAGGTTGTGGTTTCTGACCAGTAATTCCCCAAACCAAACTCTCTATAGCTTGTTCTTGGGTGCCTCGGCTGAAATCAACCCATTTAATTCCTCTCAGGAAAGGAGGCACGTTATCTTGAACTTTGCTTGCACTTGGCAAGATGACCGGAATAATGGGGATTTGAGCATCTATAGATTCTTTCACAAGACTCTGGAACTCAAAAACCTGCCACTTGGAAAATGTGTCTGAGCCAATGATGATAGCAATTGATTTGACATTGTGGATTGCTTCTTGAATCGCAAATTGAAATGGTTCCCCCGGACGTATTTGCTCTTCATCTAACCATGGATTCAAGCCGCGCCGCTTTAATTGCTCAGCAATAGCTCTCACTTGCGGCTTATCTTTGCTCTTGTGAGCTAAAAATACATCAAACTGAGGATTAGCCATGATTTGACTTTTGCTACTAATGTTTTATTTCATTAATTGGATATCCACCCCATATGGGATAAATTAAAGAATTTTGACCTATATCTATCCTAAATATCATGATATCAAGAAACTTTCGGTATATTCATCAATGATATCGAGAAATTTTCTGGATATCATGCCAAATAAGTATAATATCAAGAATTTTTCGGGATATCATTCCGTGGAAAAACCGCCTAAAAAACTCCTCGAATTCGATCGATCCCTTTCAAGAGAGATCGATACTCATTGGTACATTTCCACTCCAACTAAGCGATCGAGCTACCAATTGAAGTGGAAAGTGGTAATCATAACCCTATCTAAATCAAAAATTGTAGATAGGGACACAGAGATTGCATTTGATTCAATTCATAGCTAAATCTTGCTGCAAAGTTAAAGCTAAATCTGTATTAGGGTAAATAATAACAACATCTTTGGTGTCACTTAATGGAGTGTTCGACTCAGGAATAACCCAACCTAGTAAAGCACCTAATGCTCCCCCACCTAAAACTTCCAAAGCTTCAATACGCCGATTGCCCGTAACTCCAGCAATTATAGTTGCTGCTCCTGCACCAGCCACAGCTCCTTTCAAAATATCAAGAGCTTCAGCCCCTTCGTTGATAGTTTCAACTCTACTTACTACTTGAGAACTAGCAGGAAAACGATACTCTCGCGCCGCTACGCGGATCCCTTTGGGATCGCCACGTATAACAAGTTTTTCAGCAACGAAACGGGAACCGCCCTCAGCAGGTAAAATTCTACCAACTATTTGACTACCATAGGGAATTAAGATTTCTCGATCGCGGTTTCTGATATTGGCTGCAACTTTGAGAGTAACTCCGACACTTTCATTTGTAGCGAGTACAATTTTTTCTTTGTTAAACTCAACAGGTATTTCCGTCCCTGCAGGAATTGTATTTAGATCGTAATAAGAGTCTGAATAGCTTTCGGAAGAATTCCTTAATTCCGAAGGAAGCCTTTGAGCCCAAGCTGGGAATGATGTAAATACAGATGTAGCGCCCATTACCAAAGCAAGAAGAACAGAAGTTCCTGGTTTAGCATAATTGAGGTTAGACATAAAAAAAGAACGTCCTTTTACTATCGGGCAAGTGGAATGACGCAGAGCAATTTGGCATTGTTCCTTTTGTCCTCTTGTTTTGACGTACTCTAAGACTAAGCTTGCGCTATAGTCTTGGATTCTCGGAGGACATTAACCCTCACTGGCTGCGTCAAGCAGACCCTAGACACTCGGCTAAAAGCTTCGTGCTTACTTTTAAGACCAATATTCAAGCTTCCGTTGCAATCAGCATTAATCAGATGACCAGTTTTAGTTTTGTACAATCCGCGTTTTACTCGTCTACCAGAAAAACTGGGTTTGACGGGATTGTCGGCGTTGTAAACGGGCATCTC
>JASJDA010000016.1 GCA_030065755.1 Prochloraceae cyanobacterium
AAAAGAACTGAGTAATTAAAAAGCCAAACGGTAGAATCAACCGAACCCAATTTTAAGAATGTAAGTAGTTCATAGGGAATCACGAAAGCTAATACCGCATAAGTAAAATTGGCCAAAATTCCAAACCAAACGACGCGCTTAAACCAAACAGTATATGTGTTCATGATTTATTCCTCTTGTATAAATGAAGGAACCGAACAAAGTCTCCACTATCCCCTTCTCGTAAGACGGGCAATTCTGGTGTCGCCACGAGCAATTATCCTCTTTTGCTTTACAACAGAACTAGGACATGTCTGCAAACTATAAAACTATAGTTGTGACCTGCTGCTTATTACTTCGAGATCGTCTTTTTACTTTACGCAGAAGTTCGATTTTTTGTAATAATTGTTTACTATTGACTCATCATTCCCGTAATTAAAGATAGGAAAAGATATTTGGTTGGAGAACTTTTTTTATTACTTAAAACTCGAAGAACCCAAAAAATTTATTTTTCGATCGATAACATATTTACTACCTTTAAATTTCTACTACAGCTTATTTTGCCAGCCTAGCAAAAAGTACTATCTGTACCTCCCGTCAGCGCCATTTAAAAGGATTGAAAGAAGAATTAATTGGTTATCAAATGAGCTACGCGCTCGGCTAAAGCACCAATCGTCATAGAAGGGTTGCGTCCAATAGCTTTAGGCACGATCGAACCATCAGCAACATAGAGATTTTGGTAACCGAAGACCTCACCGCAATGATTGACAACTCCGTCATTAAAGTTATTGCCCATCTTGCATCCTCCCAAGGGATGTACCGTTGCCATAACTGGTAAAGGTTCGAGCTTTCCTCCGTTAACCTCAGATAACTTGTGGTGTATCTTGAGAATGGAATCGATGACTTTTTGAGAGCGACTGGGATCCCACTTGAGTTGAAGATCTCTTTTCCAAAATTTAAACCACTGTCGTCCCAGAAAAAGTTGACCGTCAGAAGCATCAACTCCCGCACCCAGCCAAACCATTAAATTTTTCAATGGATTTTTTTCATCCACACCCCGTTTTAAGCGATCGCGCAGAACAAAAGTAAGCAAACTGCTTTCACTCGAACCCAATTTATCATTGAGAGCGTTGAGTAAAAGGTTGGGAAAGCCGTCATCTTCGATAATAAAACGCTGACCGTCGATGCTACCATCCATAAACTCTAACCCTCCAGAAATAGTAGGCCCGATCGACTGTTCGACTTGAGAACCTTGAGGGTAAAAATCGGGGGTAAGAACGTTGGCATTAGCACTCCAGTTATGACCTAAAACTTTGCTAATTTTGGGTAAAGTTTTGTACTGGTCTCGACAGCGCAAAAGTATTTCAGTAGAACCGAGAGAACCTGCGGCTAAAACTACCTTTTCGCTATGTTCTTCCCCTCGAACGAGTCGACCGTCTTCAATGCGATCGAAAATTACTCGATACCCCTGACCGTCTGGTTCAATGTACCTGACCATATGGAGAGGTCGAACCTCTGCACCTTTTTGTTCCGCTCTGGGTATGTAATTCAAGTCTAGAGTGTTTTTAGCTTTAACCTCGCAACCGAGATCGCAATTCCCTAGATGAATGCAAGTTCCTTGTTCTTGACCTTGAGGGTTAATGTAGGTTTTGGAATTGTTGCTATTGAGAGGGTCGGGAAGATCGTAGTTCCATTCTGGATCGAAGGACAGAGCCAGAGGAAGGCTCTTGAAGCGATCGCCATATCCCAATTTCTTTGCCGCTTGTCGTAGCAATTTATACCTTTTAGTGTATTGACCAGAAGGTATTTCCCGCACGTTCATCATGGTGCGGACTTTTTCATAGTAGGGAAGTAATTCATCGTAGGTAATTTCTGGAGGCCAACCTTCCTCAAACCTTTGGGAAGTTGCTTTCACGACCACGCTGGAATAGCATAAGGAACCCCCGCCAACCCCAGCTCCTACAGCGACGAGCATACCTTTATAAATTCGCAAATCTAGCCAGCCGTTAAACTTTTGTGGGTAGGTATGCTCGTAGAGCCAAGCATCTCCAGCTTGCCGAGGATAATCTTTAACTTGCCAGCGCCGACCTCTTTCGAGAACTAAAACTTTTGCTCCCGCTTCAGCCAGACGGCAGGCGGTCACCGCACCCCCAAAGCCACTGCCAATGATAATAACGTCAAATTTTTTACTCACCAAAAACCTCCAGTCAAAGGCTGGATAAACGATCGATCTCAGGCAATTTCATCTTTCAATTGCAGCAGCCTTTTGTGTGTTTGCGGTATGACGATCGAGCGATAAAGCTGTTTTTCCCACAGGGAAAGTGGATAGTAGTAGTCCTTTATTTCCTGAAGTAAATAATCTGCTGTAAATCTGGGGTCGTTGCTACAATCGAGCAAAAATTTTCTGTAATCTAGAAGGTTAAAATTACTCGAAGACTTTTCTAGAACATTTTCGGGCTGTTGTTTTAAAGTTTTACCACCCTCAGTATAAAAAGAGAAAATATTTGTGGTTTCTAAAGAAAAACCAACGGGCAATTTTTCACCTCCGTCCCAGGTAACTCCTAAAGCAACATAGCCTCCTATTCCAGGTTCGGGCAAATATTCTGGAAATAGTCGCGGTAAGATTAGCCAAATCCAATAAGGTACGTCTTCTCTATTTGAGGAAGTGCGATCGATATTTTCTGTGGCTAACCGATCGGATGTGACAACTACTTGCTCGAATTGATAAGAACCTGCATACCAAACCACTCCAACCAACAGTAGCAAAATAACCACAATGGCGATCGCCGTTTTCCCGATATTTTTGATAATTCCTTCCATAGAATTAGATTCCTCTGTTTTGTGATTTCCCCAAGCTAAATAAGGCAAACAATTCTTTTGGTCGAAGTTGGTCTTTTAGAGCTTTTTCATGTATTCAACTAAAGCTTCTTTTTCTTCGGGGGAGAGAGCGGTGCCGTAGTAGTGACCGCTATTACTATTACCATCTAGATCGGTATCGAACTTGAAGTATTTTCTGCCGTTTTCTTCGGCGACATCGGAAATAAAACCAACTTTGTCGCGATCGAACAGGTCATTCCCTCGATAAAATACCTGGGGTCTGTTTTCTGGTTTTTCTAGTAAATCTCTCAGACTAGGTACGGAACCATTGTGTAAATAAGGAGCGCGCAGCCAAACCCAATCTAGAGGCATATTGGCATAGCCGTTGGTCTTGCGGAAACGCTTAAACCGTAAATTTTCTTCTTCGATTTTACCTTTACAACTTTCATCGTAGTTACTACTCTCAATTCCAGCAAAGAGAGTATTTTGGTTAGATAGAGTCGTTTCGGTAAAAGAATCGAAGCGGAAAGGATCGGTGCCTATTTTTTCGATCGGTTCTACTTGTCGTGGTTTATTTTTAGAAAAACTATGACAGCTGAGACAGTTTTGTTTGTAAATAACTTTGCCCTTAGCTGCTAATTGCTCGTTAATTTCATAAGGGTAGTCGAGAACGGTTTTGACATTGCGATCGTCGAGATCTGAATAATATTCTTCATTTAAAAGACTGCCAGAATAGTTTTGAGGATATGGATATCTACACAACCAATCAGCAACTCTTTTAATCCCAGGTAAATCTACCGCAGCTGGGGTTACTCCCGCACCGAGAGCAGCACTTAAATTTCTCTCTCGTACTGAATCGTTGTTACCATCCCAGTGAAGTTGCAATCCTTCGCGAGGTTCTTGATTCCAGATTACAGGAAAGTCTGAAGCGCCGATCTTTTCTTTCTCCTCCAATTTATCCATAGGGAAATTAAACTGAATTGCTTTATAGGGATTGAAAGTATCGACTCGTCCAGGTCCCCATTCGGGCTGTTCTTCAACAAAAGCAAGTCTGTCTCTTTGTCTGATTAAGCCTTCCCTAGTTAACGGAATAACCAAAAATTTATACAGCAATTTTTCTACCGGATTGATAGTAGTGCCTTCGTTTTCAGCCTGTGCTTCTATATAAGGCATCATTTGCTGGCTATTAAAGCGCTCGTCAACAGCTATGGCTGAAAGAAACTTGATATATCCCATCAAGTTAAGGGTATTGGCAGACATACCTTCAACAATACGAGGTTTGCTATCTTTGCTGTCTCTTACCAGACCTACGTGACAAACGGCGCAATTGAGTCCCACTTGCTCGATTCCCATATTTTTACGTTCGGAAAAGCCTATTGGCAGGTTTTTTCCTTCTTCGTAAATGAAGCCTAAAGATTGATAGCCTCCATCTGAATATTTATATCCCGCTTTATCTGCTATTTCTTGCAGTTTGTCGTCAAAGATAGTAGGAAGAACTTTCCAAATTCTCTCAGGAATACCATTGACAATTTCGCTGCCGATCGAACCATATTTGAAATGTTCGACAATATTAGTATAGTTAACTGGACCGTTATTAAGCAGCAAGGGCGTGCCGACAATTACAACTACTATGATGACAAGCGCACCGACTAACTGGACGCTCCATCTAATAAGACTCCATCCTAGGAACTTCTTTTGTTCGCTCATAATCTTTATCTTTTTTTGCTTTTTGCTCGTGCGTTAGATATAGAAGCTTTGGAATTAGGTCTTGTCTGCTTACCTCGAATATCCTAGATTTTGAACGGATAAATATTGCTTCAGATTTTGTGGTTCCCATTGCGCAAGATATCAGTTTTTCTTAAAAATCCTTAACACTCTCGACTTTGCAGACAAATGGGCGATCTATCTAAAAGGTGCTGGTTCAAATACTTTCATTACCTCTTCAATCATCATTTTGTATTTCTCGTCCTCGTAAGTATCTGGGGCACCGTAACGAGCTGTTTCGTAACATCCAGTGGGGTTTTCTAGGGTGTTGAGCAGACACTTGTTACAGTAGGTACAAGGTCGCTCGGCAATATCTTTTCCTTCTTGAAATTTGTGAGGTAAATCTCTGTTAGCCACCAGAGGACGAGCCATGCTCACTGCATCGCAATATCCCTCGTTAATGGCCTTACGAATGAAAGAAGCTTGCTGAAAACCGCCAGTGCAAATTACAGGAACTTTAACGTTCTTCTTAATTTCGCGGGCTTGCTCGATACTGACTCCCTGGTATTTCTTTAGACGTTCTTTTATTTCTTGGAGAGACATTTTGAAAAGCTCGGCATCTAGGGATTTAGCAGTGATTTCATCCCCTTCGATCGACTTAGGTTTGCCCAGTACTTTGTTTGGTATGCGATTCCACAACCATTGGAAAATACCCTGAAGCGGACGATATCGAAACAGTAAGAAATTGCGGAAAGATTGTGTCCCGCTAGAAATCATCGTGTCGTAGGAGCTGCTAGCTCGATCGGAGTCAAATATCCCTTTGAGAGGAAAAGTACCAGGAGGGTTGAGAGGATGAGGAAACAAGCTTCCAGTAGAAACGTGAATCGCATCTATTCCTGCTTCTTCGATCCACTTACAGATTTGTATCGAATCTTCGAGGACATTACCAGGCTTCTCCCAACAAAAGAGAGCGTTATTGTATTCAATGGCACTGATTTTCATCTGAAAGTGAAAATCGTCTCCTATTTTGGAACGTACTGCGTCGATTATTTCCATTAAGAAGCGGGCGCGATTTTTCAGGGAACCGCCGTATTCGTCGGTGCGATCGTTGATACCGGAGCTGAGAAATTGGGTAATTAGATAGCCATTTGCTCCGTGTAATTCTACACCATCGAGTCCTGCTTCTTTGGCGCGTCTGGCTCCTTCTGCAAAATCGTTTATTGTTTGTTTGATTTCGTCTTTATCCATTTTCTTGCATTTAAGCCCGTGGAATGTATCTGGGTTATTGGTAGAACTCAGACGGAGCTCGCTGTTCTCAACTCCTTGTATATCTTGCTGTCTTCCAGAGTGGCTGAGCTGCATGAGAAATTTGCAGTCGTGTTTGTGAACTGCTTCACCTACTGCGTGCCAAAAAGGAATGTACTCGTCTTTGTGAATGGTGGCGTAGTTAGGAACAATTCTCCCTTTGATGCTAACTGGTACGAAGGAAGAAACGATCGCCCCTACACCTCCTGCGGCGTAACTTTCTTCCCAGTTAATTCTTGTCTGGTTTCCCGAACCATCGTAGTTATCAAACCGACCCGATATATTAGAACGAAAGAGACGATTTTTAACAGTTAATTTTCTAAATTCTAATGGTTGAAAAATAATGTCATTTTCCATTTTAGTTACCTATTTTTGTATTTAATTTAATTTAAGTTGCTTAAAGCAGTTCTTTTTACAAAAATGTTGAATAATAATACAAAAATTTACATAAGTGAGTATGGGCTGAAGTGTTTAATATCTCGATCGACTTGTTTAACTTGATAAAACAATAGTCCTTTGGCGGGGTCATTATGGGGCTGATTGACTGACAAAATTTGTAACAAAAAGCTTTACAATCCTCTGATTAAATTAGCGATCGCTGGTTGGGAGATAATGAAATTTATCGCTTCGCTCGAAGTCAGAAGTGTGAAGTCAGAAGTCAGAAGTTAAATAAAGGATAATCGGTTAACTTTTGCGGTGCTGTATTATTAGATTTGCTTCCTGGCATTTCCCACTGTTTGCTGTACTTGCTGAAAAACATGACGACATCACAACCAGTAGCAGTAGATTTAAGGAAATAAGGTATTGATAGTTTTTTCGATTTGGAAGAAACTTTTGCCAGATAGCGATCGCACTTCTGACAGCATTATTGGTAATCTCAGAATAAACTACTCTCTTGGGATTTTTAAGGTTGAGAACTTGGCAAGCGTGCCAAGCTATTGTCTCGCCTTCGCCCACCGCGTAGCGGATCTCGAAGAGATCGGGATCGGTAGCTAGATAAATGCGATCGTAATGCTTAAGTGTATGTTTTAGTTCAGAAATTATGGAACTAGCTTTTTTGTTCCTGGAGATGAAACGGCAGGAGACGCGATCGCCGTTGAGATCGAATCCGAGAGAATCTGCGCCATCGTTAGCTAATTCTCTGATATGACCGCTAGTTGCTTTGATAGTCCAGTCAGTACCTAAAATCTTGGACAGTTTTTTAATTTTGCCACTACTTTCGATGAGGAGAAGTTTTTTGCTCATTATCAAATCTTCCCTCGATCGATCTACTCTTTTCGGAGTAGAAGAAAACTCAATTCTACCAACTTCAAGGCAATGATTCATAAAGTCGGTATAAGCTTTTTATTCACATTGATATTTATCTGAGCATCTCCTGGACTTGGCATCTCTCTAGTTCACCGGCTCAAGCTTTAAAAGCATTAGTGATTTTGATATCGCCCCATTACTACAGCTCTAAATGTTTTTTTAGTAACTTTTTCTTTTAATCCTTGAGAGAGTAGACCCCATAATTGAGAACCAATAATTTTGGCATACTCACAAGAACAATGGTTATTTTGAGCAATTTGCTTATATTTCTGACCTAACCATGCTCCTTTAAACACATTGACTTGTAAGGTACTCAAGTGTTTGCCTGTCTGGAAAAAGATTAAATTATCTACAATAAATAATGCTTCTGAAATTTCCATGTTTTTCTTGAGGCAATTGTTGGTTGCCGACGGTGCTTCTTCAACCCAGGTAGTAAACATAAGGAAAATTGGGATAAGGTGGATCTGCAAACTACAAAATCGATGATTTTGAGCTTCTAGATATTACTTCAGGGTTCCTTTTGACTTTTATGCAAAATCTCAGTTTTTGTAAAAATTATTTACATAATCGAATCAAGTAAGAAATTGCTAATCTTTAATTATCAACATGACCATTGAGTAGCAGTTGAGTTAGTAAACTTATGTATCATTTGTTTGGACTTGAAAGAGAAAGTGATAAATTAGTAATTGAAGCCTAAAAAACTTCCCTGACAGAGATTACAGGTTTGTCCGCATTTAATTAAGGAGGTCAAACAATCTGTTTTATCTAATGTCTGTCTCGCTAAATAACAACGGTAACACTCAACTAAAAAATCGTTCTTTCTTCAAATAGAAAAGAGGGAGTTAATTTACTGGCTAATAGGAAACAGTAAAACTCCAGGTTGGATTAATTAAAAGAGGAAAGCTCTCGGTGAGTTTAGCTTGGGTGTTATTGTTTTGAGAGAAATCTTCAACGTTAAGGGGAACAGGGAATAGGGAAGAGGGAACAGTGAATTGTTTAGAGGAGGATTTAGACCTCCCCCTTTCCCTATTCCGTCTTAAAAAACGAGGCTTCAAACCAAGGCATAAGGGAAAAGGTCTTTTCTGTTCCCCGTTCTCTGTTCCCTCTTCCCTTCGAGGCTTTCACCGAGGTGAAAAAGGATAGGGGGATGAAGGGGAGAATAGCAAACAGCAAAATCTCATTTTATTCTCAGCATTTTCTCAGTTAAGCCAATTACTCTACTAATAGAGTCAATTAATAAGTTTTAGATAGACTCTGTTGTTTTTGTATTTTTTTTGGAATAATTATTCCAAAAAACCTATTCTAGAGAGAAAATAAGTTTCAGCTCTAGATTAATTTTTTATCTTTAATTGGAACTTACATTCAAAAAACACGCGACTGAGGATAAAAACAGATGAACTTAACCGAAGAACTAAATAAATATCGCAACCAATTTCACGCCAATAAGCCAGAACAAATCAAAGCGGTGATGGTCAAAGCTACTGAAGAGCTGGCGAAATCCGATATAGTAGATAACAGCTTGGGAGAGGGAGAAACTGTACCTAACTTTATCTTGCCAAACGCAGTAGGACAAAAAATAGAACTGCGATCGCTGCTCTTAGAAGGCTCAGTAGTAATATCATTTTATCGAGGTGGATGGTGTCCCTACTGCAACTTAGAATTGCGAGCCCTACAACAAGCATTACCAGAAATGAAAAAATTAGGGGCTAATTTAATAGCTATTTCGCCACAAACGCCAGATAGCAGCCTTTCTACTGCCGAAAAGAACAAATTATGCTTTCAAGTATTAAGCGATATAGGAAATAAAGTAGCCAAAGAATTCGGATTAGTCTTTACCTTACCGGAAAAATTGCGTCCCTTATACCTTGGATTTGGCATTGATGTAGTCGCGCATAACGGAGATAAAAGCTTTGAATTACCGCTTGCAGCTACATATATAGTCGATCGAAATGGTCTTGTAATTCGTGCTTTTGTCGATGCTGATTATACAAAAAGACTCGACCCAGAAGAAATTATTGCAGTATTAAGAGAACTCCGAAATTGAGCAAGATCTAAATAGATTTAGCAAAAATCAAAAAGATTCTGACAATTTGTTCTTTATACAGTTAATTAAATTAAAAAATGTTTCAGGAGAGAAAGAAAATGAATCAAAATAAAGACTTATTTACACCCGTGCGAGTAGGAGCATACGAGTTACCCAACCGTATGGTTATGGCACCTTTAACGCGATGTCGTGCAGGAGAAGGAAATGTGCCGCAAAAAATAAATTCTATCTATTACGGACAAAGAGCAACTGCTGGATTAATTATCACAGAAGCAACTCAAATTTCTCCTCAAGGACAAGGATATCCTCATACTCCAGGAATTCATTCACAAGAACAAGTAGAGGGATGGAAATTAATTACTAAAGCAGTACACGATCGAGGGGGTAAAATTTTTCTCCAATTGTGGCACGTCGGACGAGTTTCTCACCCTTGTTTTCAACCTAATGGAGAATTACCCGTTGCACCTAGCGCGATCGCTCCTGAAGGAATGGCGAGTACTTTTACTGGAGAGCAACCTTTTGTTACTCCTCGTGCGCTAAAAACAGAAGAGATCCCCGAAATTATAGAACAATATAGAAATGGAGCGAAAAACGCTCTAGCAGCCGGTTTTGATGGAGTAGAAATACACGGTGCTAACGGATATTTATTAGATCAATTTTTACACGACGGTTCTAATAAACGCACTGATGCTTATGGAGGTTCGATCGAAAATAGAGCGCGCTTGCTGATGGAAGTAACTCAAGCTGTGGTAGAGGTTTGGGGGAACGATCGAGTAGGGGTGCGTCTGTCTCCTAGCGGTACTTTTATGAGTATGCACGATTCTAATTTAGAAGCTTTATTTAATTATGTAGTTAGCCAACTCGATCGCTTTAATCTAGCTTATTTGCATATTGTCGAACCGAGAATTAAAGGGGATATAACTATTGAAAAAGAGGACGGACTGGGAGCGAGTCATTTTCGTAATTTTTACAAAGGTACTTTGATTACTGCTGGCGGTTATAAAAAGAATACAGGAGAAAAGGTAATAAAAAACGGACATGCAGATTTAGTTGCTTATGGTAGATTGTTTATTGCCAATCCAGACTTACCCAAACGCTTTGCTTTAAACTCCACCCTCAATCAATACGATCGCTCTACTTTTTATGGTGGTACAGCCGAAGGATATATCGATTATCCTTTTCTAACGCGAGTTCGACGAAGCTAGAAAGACTCAAATCAAGCAAGGGTAGTCGGGGCTATACCTCCGCAGTGCGTATCGGTATAGCCCCGACTCTAATCTACTAAACGGGTTAGTTTTTTATAAGGTTAGAAAACTATTTTGCTAGTTGTTTTGGACATATTTGCTTCACTTTTTATCGGGTTGTTTTATTTAAGGGGAACAGGGAATAGGAAACAGCGAATTGTTTAGAGGAGGATTTAGACCAAATTCCTAAATGATTGCTACATATCTTCTTCCCCCTCCCCCCCTCTCCCCCTCTCCCACTCGAAATTATTTGTAGCAAACACAAGGGAAATTGGTATTAGACCTCCCCCAAACCCATTCCATTTTAAAAAACGAGGCTTCAAACCAAGGCATAAGGGAAAAAGTCTTTTCTGTTCCCCGTTTACTGTTCCCTTCGAAGCTTTCACCGAGGTGAAAAAAATCTGGAATTATCTCGAATCACAAAGACAAGCTATCGCTTCTTTTATTTATCTTCATGAATCCACTATTGTCAAAGTTATTTACTAAAGAGAATTAAAAATCTGCACTCAATTTAAATTATTATTTTAGTCAGAGGCTCTAAGGGACTAGCAAATACAACTTTGACCTTATAAAAATCTATGAGTTCGTTTCCAAAAACGCTTACTTTTACCGTATACTTCAATTGTATTGGTTGAGATATTTAACAAAGTATTAGGTAGTAATATTTCTGACATCAAAACACTAACACTCAACAATCCTTTTTTTAGGAATTTTAGAGCAATTTTGTTTAGAGCAATTTTGTTTAGAGCAATTTTGTTTAGAACAATTTTGTTAGTGGATTGAAACATACTAACCTCACTTTTTACTATGTTAATTTATGTGAAAAAACATCCTGCAATTCGATTGATTAAGCAACGCAAACGGTCGATTCTTGGCTAGATTCTCTTTAATTGAGTATTGTTACAGCAATTTACTAGAGTAAATTAAAAATTGATACTAAATATTCCCTGTAAAAATACTGAAATAAATTAAAAAACAGAGGGCCTAGACTAAAGTATTTTCACTTAAACATTACACTATCAAATATATTCAGATAAGTGTGGATCTAGATCTCTCAAAAAGATCGATCTAGATCTATATAGAGCGAAACAATAACTGAAAGTTTAATTGGATATAACTTTAAGCCATTTGTGAAATATTTATAAAACATTTCTCAATGAGAATTCAAGAGGTTTTGAAAGTAAATAATTGTTAATTATAGGGAACAAAAATATCAATTCGCACAACGAAAACCTGCAAAAATCTGACGAACTCCAGGATGATACCAGTTGCGAAAACTCCCTCTCAAACCCCAAGGACGAGTTGCCCAACTTCCACCGCGCAAAACTTTATGTTGGTTATCAAAATAAACTTCAGAATAACCAGTATAAGGATAACTTTCAAAATTTTCGTAGCCGCTAAAGACTGAAGCCGTCCACTCCCAAACATTTCCTAGCATGTCGTAGCAACCAGAAGGACTCTGACCTGTGGGATAGGCATTGACTGGAGTAGTATGTCCTACAAAATTGTCGTGATTGCAAGTTTTAGCACTCGGTTTATTTTCTCCCCAACAATAAGACTGTTTTTTCCCAGTCTCTGGGTTCCAACTAGCTGCTTTTTCCCATTCTGCTTCTGTGGGCAATCTCTTATCTGCAAATTTAGCATAAGCTTGGGCTTCATACCAACTTACACCACAAACGGGATGATTTTCCCAATCACTCGAATCTAACCAATATAAAGGTTGAGAAACTGGATTTTCTTCCAGCCATTTCCAACCCTCCTCCGACCACCACTGAGAATTTTCATAGCCACCAGCATTTATAAATTCTCGATATTGACTACAGCTAACGGGATAGCGATCGATCCAGTAATCGTCTAAATAAACTAATCTTGCAGGACGCTCGTTATCTTGTGCTTCTACACTATTCCTACCCATCTCAAACTCTCCAGCAGAGATTTTTACCATTTCTGGAGTATGAGTTGTGCTTTGTGGAGTGTAAGGAATAGATAAGTTAAGGGTAATGTTATCGTTAGATTTTTTGAAGCGGTGCAATTGCAAGACAAAGCTTATGGTTTCGCTGTGTTGGCTTTCGTGCTGAATTAGCCAACGCCAGAGACGTTCTTGTTGTTCGATCTCTGCAGTTTCTAGATAGGTGAAAACTCTCTCTCTAACGGTCTCTAGATAGTCTCGAATCACTTCCAGTGCAGGTAAATTTTGACGATCGCTTTTGGGTAGACCGTCAGCAGCAAATAGCTTGTGATATTGGGAAAATACTGGCGCACTGCCAGCACATTTTTCTAAAATCCAATAAGCTTCTGTAAAAGCAATATGACCCAGATGCCAGCCAATCGGACTAAAATCGGGATGAACTTGAGTGCAAAAAGTATCCCGATCGACTCCGATAAATAAATCTAGGGTACTGTTGCGACAAGTCTGTAATGCTTGACGAATTTCCTCTCTAAGAGACTGGACTGATGTGAACTTCAAGATCCTCTCCTACACTAATAATGCTTTTTTCTGGGCAACTTTTCCAGTTTCCGTCAAAAAGGGGTTCAGAGGCAATAATTAGTCCCTCTGGATATGTAAGATCGTTTTGTAAGTAGTATAGGGTCGGACTTGGGGGTCGATTAGAATAGCGAGAAGCAACTAGCTGTTTCCCGTTGCTAATAATTACATTAGCCAAGAAGTAAACTTTAGAGGATTTGGCTAATTGGGTAAGTTTGCTTAAGGCATTAGCTAAAGCTGTTTCTAGATTGTCGATCGCAGAGGTTTGTAACTCGTTAATTATTAAAGCAAATATGTGTTCTGAGTCTGTGGTACCTTGAATTAACTGATAAGTATAGTCGTTGAGAGAACTGCGTATTGGTCGATATAGGGTGGTGCGAAATTTGTGAATGAAGCCATTGTGGATAAATAAAAGACGATCGCTACTAAATGGCTGACAGTTGCTCAAATCTACTGATAACCCTGGAGTAGCACTACGAACGTAACTCAAGACGCAACCCGATTCAACGTACCTACTTATTTGAGGTAAATTAATGTCGCTCCAAATCGGCAGAATATTTTTATAGATGTAGGGTAGGGTTTCTTTTTGTTGGTGATACCAACCCACTCCAAAACCATCCGCGTTGAGAATTGCTTCTCTCATCTCACGAGGCTGGTAGCTTTGTACTACTAAAGAATGCTCTGGTTTATACAGTAGTTTGTCTAATTCGATAGTTTTACCCAAATAGCCTAGTAAACGACACATAAATCGATCGGTGGGAGTCTCAAAATATTTATATATTGTATTAATTTACATAATATTTAGGGAAATAATTGGTTCTCTCAGACAAAATGAGGCGATCGCGTGGTGTTATTTAATTTTTTTAACCCTTGTATCAGATTATTCGGAATAAATAAATCTAAATCTTAACCTTTTCTTCATATAGTTTTTTTAAACTAATATTTAGATAAATTGCTTTCGCAATCAAAATAAATGTCAATCGATCGTGAATAATATAATCCCACAAAGAACATTTTTACTTTTGGGAAATCCTTCTAAAAAATTTGCTTCTCGTTTTTATCTCAATCTTCTCGATTATCCTGTTATGAGAATTTTATTAGCTAATACTTACATAAAAAAGAATGAGGAAAAGCTGATGAATTACTTAAAAATTATTATTTTCAATTTAGAGCTAAAAGTCTTACCTAGTCTACTTTTCTAACTTCATCCGCTTGTCATACTAAACAGTTTAGTATGCAAGGGGCGAGAGTAGCGATACCCACTGCAGAGCTGCTCTCGCAATTACTATCAGTTTTACAAGTAAAGTTCGGGAGAACCCAATTTTACTGGCATATTTACTACTAATAATGCTTTAAAAGATGGGGAAATGAATTTGTTAAAAAGATTGACAAAATTAGTATATATTTGTAACAAAGGGGTGAAAAAGGTGTGAAAAAGTTGGGAAAAGTTGGGAAAAGTATGGTATTTGAGGCTTGCTATTGTCAAGGTGATATTTTTTTTTTATGCTTAAATTATTGGAGGAATAAGTAAATTTTTGGGACCCAAATAAAGGTCAACTAAAGTTATACTAATTTCATTTATATAGGTATATAGGTTACAAGAGAAATTAAATTGCAAACTCTCACTTTAAAACTTATCACAGTACTCGTTTTGACGATTTTGAAAATACTTATGGAGGGAATAATGAGCTGATTGGCGGTCATAAAAATGACTAAACCTGTTGCTGGCCTGGATTAAAAACTTGACAACGAAAGATTCTTGAATATGACGAACTAATTGCCACTGGTAATTAGAGTCCGTGCAACTCACAAAAGCCTAGGTTTCAACTGAAAACTTGTAAAAAAGGAAATTAAAATCATGAACGCATCTTATTTAGAAACTGGACGACTCAGCCAAGCCAAAGCTGCTTATACTACTCGTCGCGTAAATTCTGCAGCGATCGCTACAATCTTACGTGAAAATTTAACCCCGCAAGTTGGCGACTTAGTGTTGGCACGAGTGGACACAATCGGTCACCACAAACACGTTGAACTACCAAGCGGTCGGAAAGCTCGCTTGTTCCCTGGAGACGAAATAGTAGTTTGTTACGGCAATCGTTATGCTCCTGACCAATTTGAAGCGGAAATTCCCTCAGATTTGTCTCCTTGTCATTTAGTAGCTGCTGGGGGATTAGCTTCTATGGCTCTATCCCAGCACGACAAAGTAAGTTCTGCTACTGCGATTTCTCCCATTGGTTTGCTGGGCGATCGCTTTGGACAACGCCTCAACCTCTCTAACTGGACTTTGCCACCAACTAGCTACATTGGAAAACGACCTTTTACGATCGCTGTTGTTGGTAGTTCGATGAATTCTGGCAAAACAACAACTGCTGCTAATCTGATTAAAGGTTTAGTACTTTCTGGCAAAAAAGTAGGAGCAGCTAAAATTACGGGAACTGGATCTGGTAATGATATTTGGCTAATGCGCGATGCCGGAGCCAGTCCAGTCTTCGATTTCACTGATGCGGGTTTGGCTTCGACTTATCGAGTTGCACCAGAAGCCGTGGAAAGAATTTTAGAGCTTCTCACTTCTCACCTAGCTGGTTCTGGTGTAGAGGTAATCGTCCTAGAAATAGCCGATGGCTTGTACCAGGACGAGACATCAGAGCTAGTATCTTCTCCCGCCTTTCGCGATGCTATTGACGGGGTAGTATACGCTAGTAGCAATTCTCTAGGAGCGAGTGCGGGAGTTCAACTTCTCCAGCAACATGAGCTCCCAGTGCTGGCGATTAGTGGTATGGTGAGCTCGTCTCCCCTCGCAGCTCGCGAAGCAGCTGCTGCTACAGGCTTATCTGTTCTCAACATGGAAATGCTTTGTGCCGAAGCAGCTAACATGATATCCCCCTTGTTGAAGTTCCAAATGGCACTATCCGTTTGAAATTCTCAATTCCTTAATTTGTCAACTCGATAGTATTCTTTGGAGGACACATGAGTAGCGAGCAGATTCCTCGCCCGCTTAAAAGTCGTCGTACCTGGCTCTTATTCCGTTTAGTCATCAACGGTTTTTTTCAAGCTGGTGTTACCATAGCCAACGCTAAACTAGTGAAACTGTGCTTCGATCGCTTGATAACAGCAGCTAATCCCGCTTTCAACACTATGGCGTTGCCCATTAGTTTGGGTTTATTAACAGCTACAGGGGTTATTGCTTGGCTGCGGATAGCAGAAAGAACTGATGCCGAACGAATTGGTCAGGAATACGCTTGCGAAATGCGCATGGCTTTGTACAATAAATTAGCATCTGTCGCTCCTCGCGCTTTGCAAAGTCGCACTCAGGGGGGATTGATGCTGCGTTTTGTGGGGGACTTAAATTCTCTCAGACAGTGGGTAAGCTTGGGTTTGGCTCGTCTAACCATAGCGAGCGCCACTACAGCAGGAACTGTGCTCGCCTTGGCTTTCATTAGTAAGACTTTAGCCATTACCATCGGCATTATTTTGCTTATGGGGGTCTTAACTGCTTACAAACTAGGTCAGCAAATGCAAAAGGCAGCAAAAGAAACTCGTCGTCGTCTCAGTCGCTTAGCAGGCAATATTAATGAAAAAGTGGCTTCTATGGCAGTAGTACAAATTTTTGGTCAGTCCAAGCGGGAACGAGAACGCCTTGCTCGTCAAAGTCGTCGTCTGGAAAAGGCAATGGTTAACAGGGCGATAGTAGCTGGTCAACTGCGAGGTCTTACCGATACAACTGCTGCTTTTGCTTCAGGAGCTGCTTTATTAGTAGGTGCGGCTGAAGTAGCTGCTGGTCGCACTACTCCAGGTACTGTAGTAGCGGCTATGACGATTGTGAGTTTCTTAGTTCCTCGCTTCCGAGATTTAGGACGAGTACAAGAATACTGGCACAACTCGCGGGTGTCGTTGGGAAAGATTGAAGAATTTATGAATATACCTTCTTTGGTCACAGAGATACCTAACGCCCCTGACCTGATTTTGGGTCCTGGACGTTTGCAATTTGATTCTGTTAGTTTAGCAGAGGCTTTATATGAGGTTAGAGCGATCGCCAAACCAGGTCAAGTAGTTGCTCTAGTTGGCCCTAACGGTGCGGGTAAGTCAACTTTGCTTTCTCTGGCAGCTCGTTTAATAGACCCCGAGCGAGGAGTTATTCGCTTGGACGGACAAAACTTAGCTACTCACAGTTTAGCTTCCGTCCGCCGCGCAATAGGTATGGCTACTCCTGACCTGCCACTACTGCGAGGAACGGTTGAGAAAAATCTCCTTTATCGTTGGCCAGATGCTTCAGAGGAAGAGATTAGAAGAGTCTGGGAACTATGTGGAATTGATGAAGTCCTAGCAGAATTACCTGAAGGCGAACAAACTAGAGTATCAGAAGGTGGAGTTGGTTTATCGGCAGGACAACGCCAACGGATCGCCCTAGCGCGAGCTATCTTAGGTAATCCCCCAGTTTTACTACTCGATGAAATAGACGCTAATTTAGATGCTAAAGCCACTGCGGTTGTAGATCGAGTATTAGCCAACTATCCTGGTACAATTTTACTAATTACTCACCGTTTTGAACGTCTAGCTGCGGCTGACGAGATCTGGTACTTAGAGAATGGTCAGCTACAAGAAGTCGGTTCTGCCCAAGAGGTGCTTACAGGCGACGGTCCAACTGCTCAGTTCTTCAAGTCAAGGCCAGCTTATTTAGAACTCTGATCGCTGGTCGCGATCGAGAATTAGTGGCGAGCGCTACCTTCTGACTTCGAGAGCTCTTGTTCTCGTGCCCCGAGAGAAATATTAGAAATAGGGACAGTCTTCGCCAGTTATAGCTTTTCGGCCTGTGAGTTTTTTCGTGAGGGGTTAAGATTTACTTATTTTTTTCTTCTATTTCTATACCTGCGACGGTAGTCTTCAGTTTTTTTATACCCTTCCCATAGTTTTGCGACTTTTTCTTGAATTTCACTATGTCTAGATACTCCCTCATAGGCATAACGGTTCAATTTATTGCTAACAATAAACTCTTCTATATAACTAACACGATCGTGTGTGTGTGGGTGAGTAGAAAGCCATGCAGGAGGAGCGCTATTCTTTTCTTCAGCTATAGTAGCCATTAAATTGCGAACCCCATCAGCAGCATAACCAGCAGCAACTAATATCCTGGTTCCAAAAATATCTGCTTCTGTTTCCATCTCGCGGCTGTAGTTGAGTACCATCAGATTGCTGGCAATACCACCTATATAGGGAATAAATCCGATCGAGTTAGCAGTGAGAGCACCTTCGGTAATCATTTGAAAGCCATGGGATAAAACCGAGTGAGAAAGTTCGTGGGCTAATAAACCTGCTAATTCTGCTTCTGATTCAGTTTTTAAAATTGCTCCCGCATTGATAAATATCTTACCTCCTGGCAGGGCAAAAGCATTAATGCTATCGTCCATGACGATGTAAAATTCGTATTCAAATTCATCCCGACCCGTCACAGCAGCTAGTTTGTCGCCTATTTCCCGCACGTATTCTAGTACTTTTTTATCTTTCATCAGACGGAGTCTTTTTTGCATATTTTTAGACATCCGATCGCCCACACCAGATTCTCCCCGTAACATCAAGACGGTTGTTTCCACTGCTGACAGTGGTCCGTATAAACTTCCAGTGAGGAAAAAACTTAAGGCGCCAAATGCTGCATTACCGATCGTCCCCAATCTTAATTGTTCTTTTAAGTCATTTTCGTAGAGTTGTAAATTTTGCTCGGCTGTCTCGATAAATTCTTCGATCTGAGGACTATCTGGGTTAAATAGAGCAAATCTGCGGGCTATTATAGAGGCTTCTAAAAAGTTTCTCCTATCCTCGTGGGCTTCGATCGCAGCTTGAGCTAATTGTGCTTCACTGGGATAGAGGGCTGTTGCTATTTGTAAAACTTCTAAAGCTTTTTCTTCTTCCTCATATTGTTCGAGGGTTTCTGCATAGTGTAAGTGACCAGGTATAAAGTGGGAATGCTCTTCTACCAATAGTTGTAGCGGTACCAGTGTTTTGCTTTTTAGGTGTGGCTTGTCTAAACCTTCCTGATACAAGCGCCAATATACTGCACCTGCTGGTTTTAATTCTTTGGGTTCGTAAATTGGTTTGGCTTTTTCTGATTCTTGTAATTCTTCTGCAGCAAAAGCTTCTTTAGCTTCACGGTATAGGTTTGCTGCTGCTACTTTATCTCCTGCTAAATAGAGTCTATCTGCTTCTTGTAATTTTTGATATTTCTCTTGTTGTTCTGGTGTTAATTCCGATTTTTCTTCTGTTGGTGTAGCCTCAGATTCCCTTGCTGCAGATTCTTCTGTTGGTATAGCCTCAGATTCCCTTGCTGCAGATTCTTCTGTTGGTGTAGCCTCAGATTCCCTTGCTGCAGATTCTTCTGTTGGTGTAGCCTCAGATTCCCTTGCTGCAGATTCTTCTGTTTTCCGTACACTTTCAGCGGAATTGGGCAACTCTTCTGCTCTTAATTGAGAAGATTTGAGCGATCCTGCTAAAATCCCTGGATTTGCTACTAAGATTAAAATTATTAGTGAATTTCTCAGTATTTTCATAATACTAATTCTGGCGGTCGAGCTAAATCTTCAACTTGTTTTGTCTTTTCGATCGAGGAGCGAAAATAATTTGAACTAGTTGAGAACTAATTATCGGCTATTAGTGGTAAAGCGATCCCCAAAATATATATTATTTTACGATCTGCCTGCGATCGCACCCAGGGAAAGGGGGAAAGGATTGTCCTTTTATTCTTTTTTCAAAGCTGTAATTTTTTTTCGATTTATTTATGCGTCAAACTAATAATTTCTTTAAAAACTTTATCGGAGCAATTGCTCTCGTTCACTGGAAACTTTTAAAAAGCTTCGGTCTCGGAGCAATTCCTGTTATTCAGCTTAGGGAATCTTTAGTTAAAGAGTCTCAGCTTACCCAAAATTACTTGGGTTTAATTATTAGCTCTTGTTTAATTGCTACTTTTGGCTTAGTTATTAACAGTACTGCTGTAATTATTGGAGCAATGATTATCGCTCCTTTAAAGAGCTACATTACTTTATTTGACTAACTTAATTGGCATTAATTTCGCTTGTTTGATAGTCTATTTTTTGGGTGGATACGCCGGAAGTAAAGAGCTGACTAGAAACATTTCTTGGAGCATATCTGGATTAATGATAGTCTTATTGGGGGTACCTTTGGGAATTAGTTTTTAGCAGTTACTCGACAAAGCTAAGGTCTATCTTACTATTCCACTAGCGCTCGTTTACATACAAAGACCCAATATTACAATTATTAGCTCGGAAGTTAATTTGCAAAATAAACCCCCTTCAATTTTCCTGAGAGTTCAAGCCACAGATTCAGTTACACCCCAAGAAGTAACTGAGATTGAGAAATTGCTAGAGAAACAATTGGGACAGCCATTTAAAGTAGTATTTGACGTGACGCGATCGAGACAAGTAGAATCCCCTATGTCTCGATGACGATAAAAAATGAGCCAACAGAAAATATTATTACCAGCCGATCGCCTCTGGTCTGAGGTCAAAACAGCTAGAGCAAAAGCTCTAGAGTGCGGGGCGCTAAAGCCTATTGTTACTGAATGTAAAATAGTAGAACAAGATGGCATCCCTTTTATCGTTCGGATTGTATCGAATCTCGATCGTAAAGAGCAAGCCAAACAACAGCAAAAAGAAAAGACCTTTCTTACTGGTAAAGAATTTAATCCTTTTCTTCCCTACGATCGAGATCTTTTTGTTGCAGATATTTCTGATACTCACTTGTGTCTGTTAAATAAATACAACGTGGTAGACCATCACCTGCTGATTGTTACCCGTGCTTTTGAAGAGCAGGAAAATTTACTCAACTTATCTGATTTTACGGCTTTGTGGGCAGTTTTAGCTCAAATCGACGGTTTAGCCTTCTATAATGCTGGAAAAATTGCTGGTGCTTCCGTACGACACAAGCATTTACAATTAGTACCTCGTCCTTTGGCTGGCGATCGAGTAAACATTCCCATCGAATCAGTATTGGAAAAAGTTGTCTTGACCAATTCGATCGGCAATATCCCTCAATTTCATTTTCTCCACGCCTTTTCTAGACTAAATATAGAACCGAAAGCATCTCTTTTTGAAGCTGCTAGTATAACTCTCGATCGCTACCAAAATATGCTTGCTGCTGTGGGTTTGTCTGAAAGCGAAGAAAACAAACAATCTGGGGCTTATAATTTGCTCGTGACGCGAGAGTGGATGTTACTCGTACCTCGCGCTGCTGAATCTTATCGCTCTATTTCAATCAATTCTCTGGGTTTTGCAGGTGCGCTGCTTTTCCGTAACGCCGAACAGCTAGAATCGATTGAAGATTGCTCCCTTACGGATATTATCAAAAATGTCGCTCTGAGAATTTAGAGCGACACTTATCTTAATTTAGTTAATATAAATTAACTTTAATTTATTGAGTTAAGTAGTATATTGTCTTTAGAACAAGTAATTTCAGGCAAGGTTCAGCGCCTTTTATATAGCGCTGAACCGAAAGGCTCACTAGTAACTATTTTAGGTTATTTTAAGACATATTAAGTATCAAAAATTTTCATGGAGGTAATAAAAAAAACAAAACAAAGAGTATTCAAGAAGCTGAAAAGCAGGCGGGATAAGGCTTAAACTCAAGCAATGGGTTAAAAAAAAATACTCTCCATAAAGAAGAGTACTTGACATAAAAACTGATTTGAGTTAACAAACTAACCGATAGTTTGTAATTGTAGAGCAAATTGTTGAGAAGGTCTAACTACCACCTTACCCTCATTATTCAGATCCACCAATGCGGTATCTCCTTCTTTAACTCGACCAGAAAGGATTGCTTCAGCTAAGTTATCTTCTAGAAGTCTGGAGATAGCTCTACGTAGAGGTCTAGCACCGTAACTAGGATCGTAACCCACTTCAACAACGCGATCGATAAACTTGGGAGTAACTTTCAAACTAATTTGTCTTTGTTCGGTCAAGCGCTCTGACACTTCTTGTAGTAAGATATCTGCAATTTGCTTGACCTCTGTTTTAGAGAGTTGACTGAAGACAATAATATCGTCAAGACGGTTAATAAATTCGGGACGGAAGTATTGTTTGAGTTCCTCATTAACCAAAGTGCGAATGCGATCGTACTTAGCCTCATTGAAATCGTCAGAAAATTCAAAACCGAGTCCGCCACCACCCTTTTCAATTACCTTAGAGCCGATGTTAGAGGTCATAATTATGAGGGTATTCTTGAAATCTACGGTGCGACCTTTACTATCGCTAAGACGGCCGTCATCTAAGAGTTGCAGAAGTAAGTTAAATACATCTGGGTGAGCTTTTTCAATTTCGTCGAATAGTATTACCGAGTAAGGTTTGCGTCGCACTTGTTCTGTGAGCTGTCCTCCTTCCTCATAACCGATATATCCTGGAGGAGAACCAATTAGCTTAGAAACTGTCTGAGGTTCCATAAATTCAGACATATCCAACCTAATTAATGCATCATGAGAACCGAACATATGGGTAGCTAGAGCCTTAGCGAGTTCGGTTTTTCCAACTCCAGTTGGACCTGAAAAAATAAAGCTAGCGATCGGTCGATTGGGGTCTTTCAAACTAACTCTAGCACGGCGAAGAGCGCGAGAAACAGCAATAACCGCTTCTTCTTGACCGATAATGCGTTCGTGCAATTTAGCTTCGAGGTTGAGTAGAGATTCAGACTCAGTTTCAGTCATTTTATTAACAGGAACCCCCGTCCAAGAAGCAACGATTTGAGCAATATCCTCTTCGTCAACTACTGGAGTCAAAGCTTGAGGATTGACGATCGCAGTTTGAGATAATTCCCTTTGTGCTTTCCACTCCTTTTGCATCGAGTGTTTGATGTGAGTAGCCGAACCAGCTTCGTCAATTAAATCGATCGCTTTATCTGGTAAGAAGCGGTCGTTAATATAGCGATCGCTGAGTTGAGCTGCTGCAAATATAGCCCGATCGGATATTTTAACCTTGTGATAGTCTTCGTAGTTTTGGCGCAGACCAAAAAGAATTTCAACTGTTTCTTCTACAGTTGGTTCTCCCACCGTGACCTTTTGAAAACGACGCTCCAAAGCCGCATCTTGCTCGATATACTGGCGATACTCATCTAGAGTAGTAGTTCCCAAACATTGTAACTCTCCTCTAGCTAAAGCTGGTTTGAGCAAATTAGCCCCATCTATTCCCCCCCCTAAAGCACCAGCACCCATGAGAGTATGAATTTCGTCGATAACTAGAATAATATTGCCCGCATTGCGAACTTCTTCGACAATATTTTTAAGACGTTCCTCAAAATCACCTCTAAATTTAGTTCCAGCAAGCAAGAGTCCCATATCGAGACTAATTACTTGTTTATCTTGGAGAGTTTCAGGAACGTCTCCTCTAACTATACGCTGAGCCAATCCTTCAGCGATCGCTGTTTTTCCTACTCCTGGGTCTCCCACTAACACGGGGTTATTTTTGGTGCGACGACCTAAAATTTGGATAGTTCTTTCAATTTCTCTGTCTCGTCCGACCACTGGATCTAGCTTTCCTTCCGCAGCTACTTCGGTCAGATTTTTGCTAAACTCTTCTAGAGTCGCCCTTTTACTTTGTCGATTTCCAAATAGAGAAGATTCTTGTTGAGCCCCAACAGTAGTTGCTGCTCTTTCTCCCAACCTTTTGATTAATTCCGTGCGCAATTGGCTTAGATCGACTCCTTGCTTAGTCAGTATCTTAGCCGCCACAGTATCTGGAAGGGACGCGATCGCTAATAAGATATGTTCCGAACCGACAAAATCATTTCCTAATTGACGAGCTTCTTGTAAAGACTTTTCTAATATAGTTTTAACTGTTGGGGTAAATGGTATATTGGCAGGACTAAATCTAGAACCTCTACCAATTAGGTTTTCTATTAGCTCCTGGGTCTGTTGTTGGTTAATTCCTAGCTCTTTGAGAATTGTCGCTGCAATTGTGGTGTCGTCTGCAATCAATCCCAGTAGAAGATGTTCGCTACCGACAAAGTTTTGTCGTTTACGACGCGCTTCCTCCTGAGCTAGCATTATTATTTTAACTGCTCTGTCTTCAAAATATTCAAACATAAGATTATAAGTATTCCCCAGAGTTAACTTTTCTTTACTTTCTTATCCCAATTTATCTCTTGCACTAGGGCCGATCGCAATAGGGAAATCCGTAAATTTTCGTGAAGAATGGGAGTGTGGGAAGTGTGGGAAGAGGGGGAGAGGGGGAGAATAACACACAGCAAACAGCAAACAGCCAAGAGCAAATAGTCGCACAACGTGGAGTAACAGCGGTAGGGCGTACCGTTGAAGCTTGTGAAGGGATAGGTCTTAGAAGATCCCCGTGAAGCAAGAATCCCACGCGGAGAAACCGTGGGAGCGTCAAAACGATCGAGAATCAGGAGCCGTGCGCTATTATTTTGATATTTGAAAACAAAATATACAAAAATTAAACGTTAAGCCGATCGCCACTTTTAACGTCAAACCAGTGAATTAGATTATCTCGAATGGCTAGACTCAATTTATCTCCTTCCCAGTTGCGATCGGCAGGTAATAAAGCACGCAACGTAATATCCGACCCTTCAATTCTCACGCTAATTAGATTTTCCTTACCCAATTGTTCCACCAAATAAACCTTACCTTCAATAGTCTGAGAATCTTCTGGCTTGGCTAGGCGAATATCTTCAGGACGAATACCCAAAACAATATGTGGAGGTACTGCAGGCATATCTGGCAAAATAATCTGAAAATCACCCAAAATTGCCGCTTTTCCTTCGCATTTCAGAGTGAATAAATTCATTTGAGGACTACCCACGAAACTCGCTACAAACTCGTTAGCTGGGTGAGTGTAAATTCGGCGAGGTGGATCGAGTTGCTGTACTTGACCTTCATAAAGTACAGCTACCTTACTAGATAGAGTCATCGCCTCTGTTTGATCGTGAGTAACGTAGACTACGGGTTTATTTTGCTGTTTAAATAAAAATTTCAATTCTGCCCGCACTTGTTCTCGTAATAAAGCATCCAAATTACTTAGAGGTTCGTCTAACAAGAATACATCTGGATTTCGCACTAAGGCACGAGCGAGGGCAACTCTCTGCCTTTGTCCCCCAGACATTTTAGCAGGTTTGCGTTCTAATAATTCTTCTAATCCTAATTTATTCGCTACTTCCAGCACTCTACTCTTAATATCCGACTTAGATATTTTCCGCAGTTTCAAAGCCGTGCCAATATTTTCTTCTGCTGTCATGTGAGGATAAAGAGCATAACTCTGAAAGACCATCGCAATATTGCGATCGCCTGGTGCAACCCTATTCATATTTTTGCCACCTATTTCAACCTGCCCTTGACTTGGTTGCTCTAAACCCGCAATTAGACGCAGCAGAGTCGATTTCCCGCATCCTGAAGGACCCAGTAAAGAAAGAAACTCTCCGTCTTCTACCTCAAGGCTAATATCCCTAACTGGTATTACTTTAGGACTATATTTCTTTTGCAGTTGCTTTAATTCTAATTTAGCCACGGTTTTTCTCATTATTTCTTTATTTTAAAGATATAAGGTCGGCGATCGACTGGGCGGATCTGGCGAAGCCAGCGCCTTCTTTTGTTTTTCATACAGTTTCGGACAAATTGGAATAAAATATTAAAAATAGTTATACTGAGTAGATATATTAAACTTTCTACCAGTATCTATTAAGTATAGAAGTGTTTTTGAGTAGTATTCTATGGTAATAAGAGTGTCACTAGACGTAAAGGCGATGGCTACCTCTCCTACTGTAGCGCCGGAACGATCGAGTCAAGTTCTGAGCAAACCATATCCCAACTATAAAGTAATTGTACTTAATGACGATGTTAATACTTTCAAGCACGTAGCAGAATGCCTGATAAAGTATATTCCTGGCATGACCAGCGATCGCGCTTGGAGTTTGACAGAACAAGTTCACTATGAAGGGCAAGCCATTGTTTGGGTAGGTCCTCAAGAACAAGCCGAATTATATCACCAACAACTAAACCGTGCTGGTTTGACAATGGCTCCTTTGGAGGCTGCGTAAAATAATGGGGGCACCTGGGGACGGTAGATTGGTCTGGAACCACTCTACACATATTTCCGGTCTAATTCCAGTCTTAGAAAAACTTATTAAAATTAAAGGTATTCAAACAGTTACCCCTGGAGTTATCGGTCGCGTTAGGAGTCATTGTCCTAAGCTAAGATTAAAAATCTCCGTACCTATTCGCGGGGGTTATAAAGCGATCGCTCGCCAGGGTAAAACGGTTCAAGAAGTATTTATACTAACAGATTTAACTCAACAAGAATTGGAAGAAGCGATCGGTGCCTCCTTGAAAAAGTAATCTAGTTTTCACCATCTTTGAAAAACGAGGACTAATTTTATTAGGTAGGTGGTTTGAATCCCTAACTAAAATTCAATGTGCGAATGCCTGAATGCGCCACTTTTCAGGTCACATCGATTATTAGCTTTATATATACCTTGTTGTCTTTATTTATAATTCACAACAATTTTATTGTGACTAAATATACTTAGGTGTTTTTTAAAGATTCTACTAACCTTGCTAGAAAGCACTGATACATGTTTAATTTGAGTGCTAAATTTTGTTTAACGAGAGGTCGATTGCTTTGATAATTTTCAAGCATATATCTTCCTTTAATTATCGTCACGAAATTAAAAGAAAGAGATTAGATAACTATGAAAGATCGGTTTTATATTTTTGTAAATTCTGCTTTCTTGACTGCAATTTTAGCAATTTTTTCTTCTATTTTATTGCCAGAAAATACGACAAAAGTATTTAAGGCAATATACTTTGAAGAGAACGGTCAAGGTGGTACTACTGCTTCAAAGCTGATAAATTTTGATTTGACTCGATAGAAGTTAGTATTATTGCTGAGAAGAGGAGTGAAGAATTTTTTAATTGTGGCAAACGAATTAAAACATCCTTATCTGTAAGAACTCGTGTATAGGTTTTATCGTAAATAAAAAAGCTAACAATCTAACGATGAACCTGCCGATCGTCTACCATAAAGATTACGTAACGCCCCTACCAGAAGCACATCGCTTCCCCATGCCTAAATTCAAACTATTGTGCGAATTGCTTTTAGCAGAGGGAATAGTCCAAAAAGAGCGCATCCATCAGCCACTAATTGCTTCTCAAGAATTAATTAACCTAGTTCATACCTCAGAATATATAGAGGCTTACTGTCAAGGCACCCTCGATGCCAAAGCTCAAAGGCGGATAGGTTTACCTTGGAGTGAAGCACTAGTGACACGTACTCGTACGGCTGTAGGAGGTACCATATTGGCAGCTAAACTGGCTTTAAAATATGGTTTGGCCTGCAATACAGCAGGAGGAACACATCACGCCTTTCCTAGCTACGGATCGGGATTTTGTATTTTTAACGATTTCGCGATCGCTGCTCGCGTGCTGCAAAAATTAGGGATGGTAAAAAAAATTCTCATTGTCGATCTCGACGTACATCAAGGAGATGGAAGCGCCTGGATCTTCAGAGAAGACCCCAGCGTTTTCACCTTTTCGATGCACTGCGAAGCCAATTTTCCAGGTAAGAAACAAAAAAGCGATTTAGATATTCCCCTACCAATAGGATTAGACGACGACGGTTACTTGCAAATATTAGCGAGAAACTTGCCAGACATACTGTCGCAAGTCAAACCAGATATAGTATTTTATGATGCTGGAGTTGATACCCACGTAAGCGATCGACTGGGAAAATTAGCTCTGACAAATACAGGGATATATCGCCGCGAAATGCAAGTTTTGAGTACCTGTGTTGCTGCTGGCTATCCCGTTGCTAGCGTTATTGGTGGGGGATACGCTAAAGATATCGAGGGCTTGGTATACAGACACTCTTTGCTACACAGAGCAGCTAAAGAAGTGTACGAGGGATGTTGAATCCATGGATAATTAATTCTAAACAGACAACACACATTCTCTCTATTATAATTGTAAAGAAGTACAAACTAAAGTCCTTATTGACTGAGGGGTAGAGTAAAAAAAGTGTTTGTCCTCAGCGGTTACGAATATCTACTAGGTTTTCTGCTCATTTGCGGATTAGTTCCTATCCTTGCTTTAACAGCAACTAAAATTTTAGGCCCTGGTGCTGGTGGTCCAGAACGTCGTACTACTTACGAATCTGGGATGGAGCCAATAGGAGGAGCCTGGATTCAATTTAACATTCGCTATTACATGTTTGCCCTAGTTTTTGTAGTTTTCGATGTAGAAACAGTGTTTTTATATCCTTGGGCAGTTGCCTTCAGTCTTCTGGGTGTATTAGCTTTTGTTGAAGCATTGGTTTTTATCGCCATTCTAGTAGTAGCTCTCGTCTACGCTTGGCGCAAAGGCGCTTTGGAATGGTCTTAAGCTGCTGCTAGAAGCAAAAAACCAGGAACTCGACAGAAAGCGATCGCCAACCGCCCCGCTTTCTGTTGGTTAAAATAACATTAAGGGCGGTGCAGATGAGCGCAGATTAGAATTTTCAAGCTAGAGACTAAAAATGACTTCTAACACGAGCAGCGAGCTTGCTGCCTTACAACAGCAGCAAAAAGAAAAAATTCTCAATCCTATTAATCGTACTCAGGTCACATCTGACCTGTCAGAAAATGTCATTCTCACTACAGTAGACGATATCTATAACTGGGCAAGACTTTCTAGTCTTTGGCCAATGTTGTACGGTACTGCTTGCTGTTTCATTGAAATGGCAGCATTAATTGGATCCCGTTTTGATTTCGATCGCTACGGTCTAGTTCCTCGTTCTAGTCCCAGACAGTCGGATCTAATTATCACAGCAGGTACCGTTACGATGAAAATGGCTCCGGCATTGGTGCGTCTTTATGAAGAAATGCCCGAACCAAAATATGTAATTGCTATGGGTGCTTGCACCATTACAGGAGGAATGTTCAGTACTGATTCCCCTTCAGCAGTTAGAGGCGTAGATAAACTCATTCCCGTAGATCTATACATTCCTGGCTGTCCTCCCCGTCCAGAAGCAATTTTTGACGCAGTGATTAAGTTGCGCAAAAAGATCTCCAACGAATCAATTCAAGAGCGAGCATCCCTACAGCAGCAAGTTCACAGATTCTACAGCACGGCCCACAATATGAAGCCAGTCGCGCCTATTCTTACTGGTAAATATATCCAGTCAGAGACTCGCCAAGCACCACCTAAAGAATTGACCGAAGCAATGGGTATGGACATCGCCCCAGCTTTAGCAGCACAAGAGAAAGAAAAGGAGGAAATTAACCGTGGCTGAAGAAACACCTAATACTCCTGAAAGTGCCGAAGCTTCTCAGTTAGTCGAAGCTGGTCAAGCTTCTCGACTTCTCACTGAAGATGGCTTGGAACACGAAATTCTAGAACCAGATCATCTAGGAGTTGAGATGATTAAGGTTCAACCCGAATCTCTCCTCGCTGTTTCTGCGGCTCTTAGTTCTTACGGTTACAATTACCTCCAGTGTCAAGGAGGATACGATCTCGGCCCTGGAAAAGAATTAGTTAGTTTCTATCATCTGGTGAAAGTTGACGATAATGTCGATAAACCAGAAGAAGTAAGAATAAAAGTGTTTTTACCGCGAGATAATCCCAAAGTTCCTTCGGTTTACTGGATTTGGAAATCTGCGGACTGGCAAGAAAGAGAAAGCTATGATATGTACGGCATTGTCTATGAAGGACATCCGAACCTCAAGCGAATTCTTATGCCAGAAGATTGGAAGGGTTGGCCTTTACGCAAGGACTATATCTCTCCAGACTTCTACGAACTACAAGATGCTTATTAATTAGAGAGCTAACAATTTTTTTGTAGTGCGAGCGCCAAACGATTGTTTGGCGTTATCTTTTTTCTAGGTTTTTTTCTGCTTTCGAGCGGGGGACAGGCTAGGAGTAGGAAATAAGCGAGCGAAAGTTTTTTCAACTAATTGACTTGAATCCTTTTTAAACATTCCCAAGGTAGACTCCCAAGGAAAAAAAGCAACTCCACTATATCCCCATTTACGAACTACCTCTACCTGCTTGGCAATTGCTTCTATCGATCGTCCCTCGCGAAAGGAACCAGAATATAACCCTATGCTAGTGGGAACTAAAGTCAAAGCTCTCCGCAAGCTTCCCTGTTTCAACACAGCTTCTACATCTCGAGCAGTGTCGCGGTAAACTTGTACCACCACTTCGTCAATTATTCCTTTTTGCACCCAACTAGACCAGTCCTGTAAATATTCTCTGTAAGCAAAACCAGCAGGATTAGGAGATATTGAAACTATACAGTTGGGTTTTTTGGTTTTGACTGCTTGAGATATTTTAGTTATAAATTGGGTTAATTTGTTGGCGCGCCATCTCATCCATTCTGAGTTGTAAGGATTTTGCGGAGGAGAAGCACCTTGATGTTCTTGCTGATATAGTTTTACAGTATAGGGATCGTATCCTAAACTCACGGGTAATCCGAAGTGGTCGTCTAACTGTATGCCGTCTACGTCGTATTTAGTTACCACTTCAACAATTAAGTCAGTTAAAAACTGCTGTACTTCTGGATGCATCGGGTTCAACCAAACTAAATTCGCTCCTGATAATTCTGCGAAAAAATTCCGTAAAGGTTGGGGCCTTCTCGCTAAAGACTCTTGAGAATGGGGTTTGATTATTCTCGTTCCATCTCTGGTGACAGTTATCCATTCGGGATGACGCTGGACTAGGTTGGAGGTGTTAGGAGCCATTAACCCGTACTCAAACCAAGGGACGACCGCTATTCCCTGGCGGCGAGCGTGTCTGACTATACTTTTGAGACTATCTTGAAATGGTAGGGTTAACAATGGATCCGATCGAGTACCTGTTGTTTTTTGTGCTACAGCACTAGGAAAAAGAGTATGAGCGCGATTCCAGACGCAGGGATAAATAGTATTAAAATTAAGCTCGGCTAAATGGTATAGAACTTCATCGAGGCGAGTTGTGTGATGTAGAAAAGCCGTGCCAAAATTAGTTAGCCACACCGCTCGCAGTTCTATTTGTTTGGCTGTAGCTACTTTATGGTTTGGTGCTTGATGCAGTGCCAAAATTAATAGGACAGCCAGTATACCGCAAACAAAGCCGCGAAATATTTTCAATAATTTGCCAGATCGCTTTCTATTTGCCATGAAATTCCGATCGTACCTATACACCGGTAGTGTAGTACAACTACTTTCAACTTACTGGGGATTCGTGAGATAGGGGATGACGCACCAAAATATTAGTAGCTGCGCTAATTTCAGTAGCAAAGTCAGAGATAAAATCGGGACTTACTTGACGGAAAGTTAGTACTTTATAAGGACGATCGGCAGCGCTACTATGATTTCCTCGCGCTTCTAACTGGTATTTTAACGGTTTGGGACGAGTTGGGGTATTAAGTTGAATTTCATCTGGGAGAAGCGATCGCATTAGGCGAATGTATTCTGTTTTAGTCTCCCTATTCCAAGGAGTTAAAATCATTGTTTGAATTCCTAACCCCCCAGTATATTCGACCCGAAATTTTTTCAGTCCACTCCAAATATATTCCCAGTTAATACCTTCTACGGGTCGATCGATAAGTTTTAATTGCTGCTGAGAAATAGCATCTAGTTTCACCGATACCTTATCAGCTAAACATAATGCTTGACGCACCTCTAAATTGTTTAAAAGAGTAGCATTAGTTAAAACGGCAACTGGTTTGTGGGTGAGTTGCTTGATACTAGAGATAATTTCTCCTAAATTTAGGGGTAAGGTGGGTTCGCCACTACCACTGATGGTTATAACATCTACATCCCAAGGTGCAAAAGCTTGTAAGTCTTGAAGGATCTTGGTGGTGGGTACGAAAACTTGGCGATCGCTCGTCTTAAGTTCAATTTCTCCTAACTGACAGTAGACACAATTAAAAGAACAAGTAGATCTAGCACCAATTGGATCTACTCCCAGCGATCGACCGTAACGCCACGATTTTACTGGCCCGTAAACTGAATTAAAATCTATATTTGGTGTAGTTGACACGTTTATATTTACCCATTACTCGCCCTTACCGACAATTATGTATCTCTTGCTCTTGGTTGCTGCTCGTCCTTAACAAACAACTAACTACTATGAAGAGTGCAACTGGAAAATGAGGAACAGCGATCGCTGCTGAAACAAAAACTAATAAGACTCTTCGACCATTTCGGCTAGCAATATAACTTCGATCGCTCTTTTCTCGTAAATTGAGGACATTTATTATGGATTTCAACATCTTTTAATATGTCACGAAACGTTCCAGGCTTCACAATCAGTGTTGCTAGTTAAACTAAGGCTAGAGCAAAAGTGACTTTAGGTAGTTTTGAGATGGATAATAATGACTGGATTAAGCAATTATTGATGGTTGGGGTTGGAACCACATCTTTGATGGCTGAGAAACTTAAAGAAGCTAGCGAACAATGGGTCAAAGATGGGAAAATTGATTCTGAGGAAGCAAAAGGATTTGTTGACGATATGGTAGAGCGGATGAAGTCCGAACAAGGAAACTTAGAACAGCAAATGGAACGTCAACTGCGCAATATGCTACAAGATTTAGGAGTTCCTCGTCAGTCAGAAGTTGACGAGTTACGAGGACGCATAGATAGATTAGAGCGTCAATTACGAGATTTAGAAAATAAACTCTGGCGTTAATTTGAATTTTTGCAAAGGATATTAGATGAAAAACATTTTAATTAGTTTTGGGGTAATAGCTGCTTGTGCTTTGGTCTTGTTAGCCTTCGTGTTATTTCGCACCGAGCAACAACCGATTAACGCTTCCCAAGTAAGTCAAGATAGACCTACACTAACAACAACACAAACCCCTAGCAATGAGCCTTCTGCTGACGAGCAAAAGTTAGTTGCTGAGGCTGACGATACTGCAAAACAAGCAACCGATATGGAAAAAGAAATTACAACTCCCTCTGGTCTGAAATATGTTGACATCAAAGAAGGAGTCGGAGCAACCCCCCAAACAGGTCAAAAAGTTACCGTTCACTATACTGGTACTTTAGAAGATGGAACTAAATTTGATAGTTCCCGCGATCGAGGTACTCCTTTTAACTTCAAAATTGGCGTAGGACAAGTAATTAAAGGTTGGGATGAAGGAGTCGGCACTATGAAAGTTGGCGGTCGTCGTAAATTAATCATTCCTCCAGAATTGGGTTATGGTTCCCAGGGTGCTGGTGGCGTTATTCCTCCCAACGCTACTCTAATTTTTGACGTAGAACTTCTCAAAATCGATTAATCATCGCACATATCAGTTATCAGTAGCGAGCGACTGATAACTGTTTATTGAATAAGAGAAAAACAATGGAGAACTTAGAAACGGTAAATTTAAAAAGCGACAGACTGATTCTCCAACCTGTAGAACTCAAGTACAAAGAAGAAATTTTCCAAGAATTTACCAGTGAAATTACCACTTATATGTATCCTCAAGCAGCAAAAAATATAAGTGAAACAGAGCAAGTCATTAAAGAGATGATTCAGCAAAGGGACGATCGAACTGACTTGGTGCTGGTAATCTCGAACAAAAAAACTTTAGAGTTTTTAGGAATGTGCGGCGTTCATAAAATTGATACCGATACCCCAGAACTAGGAGTTTGGGTGAAAAAATCGGCACAAGGCAGAGGTTTTGGTAAAGAAGCAATTCATTTGTTAAAAAATTGGGCAGATGGGAACTTAAATTATAAATATCTGTCTTACCCTGTAGATCGAAGAAATATTCGCAGTCGTAAAATCGCCCTAAGTTTAGGAGGAAAACTATTTGACTCCTATCAAAAAAATAATCTTAGGGACGATTTTCTCGATTTGGTTGAATATAGAATTTTTGCACATTATTCTGTTGCCAAAAAGTGAGATTATCGATAAAGAGTTACTCAGATTCGTTGGGCGATCCCCCTATCCCGATCCTAAATACGGCAATATATAGAAGCGATCGCCATTGTGATTAAAGTTTATACTACGACCAGCGGGGAACAAATTTACTTAATAAATAGGAATTTTTATTATTAAAAATATAAAAAAACTACAGTCAATGCCTGAAGATAACATCAAAAATGTCACAAACAAAAATAACGAACAAATGGAATTAGAAGCCAACCCCATAGCAGGAGCAACAGCAGATAATCAAAACGAGCGATTGCGTTACGATCGCCTAGAAGAGATCGTAGAGCAAATGGGAGAAGCCGTAATAGCCACTACTCAAACAGTCGAACGACTTGCAGAACGAATTGACACTCTAGCGATCGTCGTGCAAGATCAAACCGATCGACTCCAACAACAAGGATATCAAGTTTTTGCTTTGAGTGAGGCTCTAGAAGCTCTAGTTGAAAATCAATCTGACTCAAAATCTCAGATAAAAGAACTTACAGAAGCTTTACGAAGTTTTGTGATTGCTGTCAAAACGGCAAATCAAAAATAATCGACTTTCAGGCGCGTTTGCATAGGTTGCGCGACCCCCAAACCTTTAGTAAATAGGCACCGCTCTCAAACAAAAGATCTCAAACACAACGCCCATGAAAATGTTTATATCCGATCGGCACAAAGCTAGCATCCTCTTTTCTATCAGTTTTTCGATCGGTTTTTTGACAATTAGTTGCAGTGCAGATACTAAGTTTTACGAGTGCAAACAAATTGTTGACATTACCATAGATACCTCAAATCAAATCACAGACCTCTCCGACAATCTCAAAACCAAGGATACTGAAAAAGTTCTACAGGTAGCTGATGCTTTTGAAGCAGCAGCCAAAAAAATGGAAGCCGTACCAATTAACGATGAAAAACTACTAGAGTATCAAGCTGACTTTGCCAAATTTTATCGCAACCACGCCCAAGTAACCCGCAACTTTATAGAAGCACGGGAAGACAAAAATCTATCAGCAGCTAAGTTAGCTCGACAAAAATTGCAGAAACTCGGCGATACAGAAAAAGAATTAGTAACTGCAATTAATAATTATTGTCAAGAAAACTAAGAAAAGAGGAATTTATTTTCAATTATGCGGGTAATTTTTTTCGGAACTCCCCAATTTGCAGTACCTAGCTTACAGAACCTGTTGGCAAATCCAGAATTTGAAGTTATTGCTACTGTCACTCAACCAGATAAAGTGCGAGGTCGGGGAAATAAAATTCTACCCTCAGCAGTTAAAAAAGTTGCTTTAGAACATAATTTACCAGTTTGGCAACCCAAGCGGGTCAAAAAAGATACTGAAACCCTTACCAAGCTAAAAGAATCTTCGGTAGATGTTTTTGTTGTGGTTGCTTACGGACAGATTCTTTCAAAAGAAATTTTAGAGATGCCCAAACTAGCTTGCATCAACGTCCACGGCTCAATCTTACCTGAATATCGAGGAGCTGCACCAATTCAGTGGAGCATTTGCAATGGGGATAGGGAAACTGGTATTACCACCATGTTGATGGATGAAGGGATGGACACTGGAGATATGCTGCTCAAAGCAAGCACCCCCATAGGACTTTTAGACAATGCCGATCGCATTGCCGAAAAATTGGCTAATATTGGCGCAGATTTATTAGTAGAAACCCTGCTCAAACTCGATCGAATTCAACCTATCCCTCAAGAAAATTCTCTTGCCACTCATGCCCGCTTAATCCAAAAAACAGATTATCTTATTAATTGGTCGGAACCAGCAAAAGACATACACGATCGAGTCAGAGGATTCTATCCTAACTGTTTAGCATCATTTCGAGATAAAACATTAAAAATCCTAGGGACAGTACCTTTAGGAGAGGCTTACTGGTCCCAATTACCCCCTGAGTTACAGAAAATTGAGCAGCAATGGACTAATTTATCTTCTTTAACAGGAAGTCCTGGAGAAGTAGTTGCTAATCTGAAAAATCTAGGTCCAGTTGTACAAACAGGTAAAGGACTTTTGCTGCTGCAGGAAGTGCAGCTAGCTGGGAAACGCCCTCAGTCCGGATCTGATTTTGTTAATGGGACGCGCTTGTCAGTAGGAGAGGTTGTTGGCAACGGTTAGATGTTTAATTCGATCGCCTCAAAAAACTTACAACCTTCACAGGGACCTGCTGGGTTAACCGCACAGCGCAGGATTTCCGATCGCGCATTGAAACGGCAGTTGCTATCTCCTACAACCCAACGTCCGTCTATTAAGCTTCTTTCAGAAGGTTTTGAGGCTTTTTGGACGTAAAGAGAAATTTTAGATAAATAATAGCCACCAACTTTGTATTGATAGTGGTGGTGGCGTTCTAAAACTGCGTAAGTTTTGCCTTCTAGTTCTAGATAGTTCCCAGGTTGGGGCATCCAGTCTAGTTGTATTTTTCCGATCGTTTGACGCGGATGGGTGAGTATCACCTCCGTCAGCAGAGATTCTTGCGAAGTATTCATCTTATGTATTGCCGATTACATTTATTAAAAATAATATGTTAACGCGATCGCATATTTAAGTTCGATCGTTTTTAAACTCTTTTAGGGAAAGATTTGACATTGGAGCTAAATATGCTAATCAATTCGATCGCCTCAACTTTAAAACATATAGATGAAAATAGTTAGTCATTTAGCTGATGTAGTTCGATTAAATTTATTTCTATTATAATAATAAGTTTTTCACTTTCTCAAAACAGAAAAATTATTTTTCTTATTTTTGTCTGCAGTATAATTGCGTAGAATCTATGCTCAATTTCAATTCAACCTTGGGAGAATTAGAACTTTATCAAGTTTATTTAGAAGCTTCCGAACCGATCGAGAAAATTTCTAATATTTTGCGAGAAAATCCCCAATTACCAGGAGTTATTTTGTTTAAAAACGATCTCCTTATTGGCTCCCTGTCTCGAAATAGTTTTTGGGAATATTTGAGTCGTCGATATGCTTTAGAATTATGTAGTGCTAGAAACATTGAATTTTTATTGAATTGTCTTGACATTAAAACTTTTATTTTGTCTGCAGATAACTCAATTTTAGAAGCTACGAAAAAAACTTTAGCGCGAGAGAAAAATTTGATTAATGAACCTATTATCGTTAAAACTGCTCCTAAAGAATATAAATTGCTGGATGTCAGTCAATTGTTCGTCGCTCAGTCGAAAATTTACGAATTAACAAGAGAATTATTGAATCAAACGAATAAAAAATTAGAGGAATAAAATCGTAAATTAGAAAAATTATCGCGAACAGACGAGTTAACAGGTCTTGCTAATAAACAAATATTTGACCGATATTTACAGCAAGAATACCAACGAGGAGCGAGGGATAAAACCTGGATATCTATCATTAGGTGTGATGTAGATTTCTTTGAAGAATATAAATCTACCTACGGTCAATTAGCTGCAGATGATTGTTTGCGTAAAATAGCTGATTCTATAGAAGAATCAGCTGAGCGACCAGCAGATTTAGTTTCCTATCAAGGACAGGGAAAATTTGCCATAATTCTTCCTAATACAAATACTATTGGTTCTGCTTGTGTTGCAGAAAAAATTCGCAAGCAAGTAGAATCATAATCATTATAAATAGCTAATTCTCAGTCTAAAATTAGCAATTACCTAACATTAAGCTTGGGAGTTGCTAGCAACATACCTTCTCCAAACAATTCCCCTAAGATTTTGATAACAGCAGTCGAAGAAACACTAGAGCGAGCTAAAAAATTGGGTAAAAATCGCAAAATCATTTGGATTAATTCTGATAGCGAACTAGAAACTATTCATAATTAGGGAGGTGTGGGGAGTGTGGGGAGTGTGGGGAGTGTGGGGAGTGTATAACTCTAAAGTTAATTCAACTTTACCCCATCTTCCCCTCTTCCCCTCTTCTCTAGGTTTAACTGTTAGCTTTTAAAATCTGAGAGGTGACAAACCGATCCATCCAGTTTTCCAAATAAGCGCGATTGGCTTTTTGCTCTTCTGGGTCAGTAGTATTTAAAGGATGAGGTGCTAATCCCTTAATCGCAGCAGTTGTGACGCAAAACATCGATCGCTGGAAAGTTTGGCAAATTTGCACTCGCAGATCGTCTTCTTCCCGCAGAGTTTTACGATATACTTCGTGCAGGTATTCTGGAAGATAGTGGCGCATATCCTGCATGAGTAGAGTAGGTGGAATACCTGCACTTCCAACAGGTAAAGGATCTGCGTATAAAGCCCCATAAGCAAATCTAGCTTGGTCGTGGGGAATTTGATATGCTTGAGCGTTGTAAGAAATTGTCCCAGGAAACGGCGTACCTCTAAAGAAAATCGCCTCTACATAAGGTACCCCCGTATCCATGAGAAAGGTTAAGCCAGCAGATTGGGGAATAATTTCGTAAACTTTATCCTCAATAGTGACTTTGTAGGTAATGGGTTTATTAGCGTCTGCGACCAAGCCATCTAAAATATGCTGCACCACATCGGGAATAGATTTAATTTCCCCTTTGTCGTAACGAGCAGATAAGCTCATAAATATATCGCTCATCACCCGCCAAAATTGGCCCAAACCGCTATAGTAAGCCATCTGGCGCATTTGTTCGGGCAAAAATTCCGTAAATATGTTGTGAAGTCCTAGAATTACCCAATTGTTTTTGAATTTGGCTTGAATTACTTTTTCAACTGCTTCCCTAAATTCAGGGGAATCTACATAAGCATCTAGACCACCACCACCGTGCCACAACATTGCTTTCATACAATATTCAGCATATTCAAAATTGATGCGCTCGTGCCACCAATGATGAAATAGACGCTCGCGAGAAACTTCCCCATTGAAATACTTAAAGAAGGGGAAAAACACTAAAAATTGATTGTCAGCAATATAGCATAGATTGTTGGAATAGGCATCTAAAACAACACCATAACTGTGAAGAATTCCCACAACTTCTAAAACATGTTCGGGAGAATCTTTGAGTAAAGCTTGTCCGGATTCTAAAAGGTGAATGTACTCGGCTAACTTATGTTTGGAAGGTTCGAGGGTAGTGCTAACCATAACTATTGTCTTGCGTGTGATGGAATGTTTGCAGGGAAGGGGGAGGGGGAGAGGGGGAGAGGGGAAGACTTTTTCTATTTTGCTGTTACTTTCCTATCAGCCTAATCTCTCTTATCTACCTCATCTCTCTCATCTCCCCACACTCCTTAATACCGTTGAGACATCTCAGTAGAGATAATCTGAGGAGTAGAAATATTTTGAGTAAAATTATTTTTTAGCTCAGAAATTTCTAATTTTTGAGAATTTTGACTCAATATTTGTCCGTCGATAGTTGCTAAAGAAGTGGTTTGTGCTTCACTCCAGCGCACCATCCAGTTGGGTTGAATGCCAAAAGCAATGATTAGGGCTGTTAAAACAAAAGCAGGAGCCCTTTCCGACCATTTTACTTGAGGCAATCGCTCTAATTTCTCTGTAAGGCGACCGAAGAAGACTCGGTTAACTACTAAGAGGAAGTAAACAGCAGTTAGACCAGTACCGACCAGACAAAGTAGAGTTTGTATGGGGAAGATCGGGAAAGTGCTTCTAAATACCAAAAATTCAGCAATAAATCCCACCATACCTGGGATACCGCAACTGGCCATTACCCCTAAAATCATTATACTACCAGTGATGGGTAAACCCCTTTCTGGGTTGAGCAAACCAGTCAAAGAATCCACATCGCGGGTTCCAGTTTTTTTGTAAACCACCCCTACTACTAAAAACAGTAAAGCAGAAATTAAACCGTGAGAAATCATCTGCAAAACAGCAGCGATTAAACTGAGAGGGGTAAGGGCAGCAGCAGCGATGAGAATATAAGCCATGTGAGCGATCGACGAGTAAGCCACCACTTTTTTCATGTCCTTTTGGGCGATCGCGCAGGAAGCACCGTACAAAGCACTAATCGCCGCTAAAGTAGCCATCCAGGGAGCTATAGCTGCCCAACCTTCTGGGAATAAGCCGACGCCAAACCTCAGTAAGCCATAGGTTCCCAATTTCAAAAGTACCCCTGCTAGCAACACCGAAATTGGCGTAGAAGCCTCCACGTGAGCGTCTGGCAACCAAGTATGGAAAGGGAAAATAGGAATTTTTATGAACAGACCTACTAATAAAGGAGCTAGTAGCAGTAGTTGAGTAGCAACGGGTAAACCCAGACCCCGTAAAGACTCGTAATCGAAGTTAGAATCGCCGCTAAGCCAAACTACTCCTAAAAATGATGCCAGCACTAAAATTCCTGATAAAGCAGTGTAGAGAAGGAATTTCATTGCTGCATAGGCTCGCCTTTTTCCTCCCCAAATAGCAATTAAGAAATATAGAGGGATAATTTCTACTTCGTAAAACAGGAAAAACAGCAGTAAATCTTGAGCTAAGAAGGCTCCAACGGCTCCAGCGCTGAGCAGCAACAACATAGAATAATAGAGCCTAGAACGCTCTATATTTTTGTTGGTAGCAAAAATAGCAATTAGAGTCAGCAGACTGTTGAGAAATACTAAGGGGAAAGACAGTCCGTCAATGCCGAGATGATAATTCAAACCGAGCCATTCTATCCAAGGCAGATTTTCGACAAATTGCATTTGTGCCGAGTTTGGATCGAATTGAAATATCAGCAACAGATTTACTACTAATACAATGCTGGCAACTACTAAAGCAATTGAACGAAACCGATTAGCTTCCGTTTTACCTGGCAACAATCCGATCGCTAACGCGCCTAACAATGGGAGCCAGATTAAAGCACTGAGCATTATTTTTTTTATTCCTTTGCTTACAAGTTGTTTGTTGAGAGTAGTTAGTAGAGATTAACTCTACTAACAAATAACTAATAATTGGCAGATGAGAGCCAATTACTAATGACTGCCGACCATTGACCAGTAATACCTGACCACAATAGCAATAAACTAACAGCCAAGAGGATCGTGAGTATGTAAAACTGAGACTGACCTGAAACGTTATACTTCAGGACATTCCCGCCAAAAATTGTCGCCCAACCGACCAAATTGACAAGACCGTCTACTATAAAGCGATCGATCCAAGAAGTGATTTTAGATATGGTCGATACTGCCCACACCACTGTTACATCGTAGACTTTAGCAATATAAAAGTCGTAGGCAAATAAATCTTGCCAAAAGCGCAAGAAGGTTTGAGTGGGTCTCGCATCCGCTCGACGCAGGTCTATTGTTGCTCCTAAAACCAAGCCAAATACCCCAGAGGCGATTAATAGAGGTATTCCTAGCTCTATATCCAGCGCATTTGTCAGCTCTAAAGGAGGGGTCAAACTGAGCCAGAAGGGCCAAGATTGAGGAACACTCGGTACTAGTAGGGTAACTATTGTTAAAGTCACCATTGGTAATGCCATTGGCCAAGGTACTTCTGGAGACCTGCGAGTTTTAGGTTGTGGCGGACCTAAAAATACCAAACGAAATACTCTGGTTAAATTCATAGCACACAGAGTATTGACAAATAATAAAACTCCTAAGAGCCACCAACTAATTTCCCACGAGCCATTTAACCATCGCTGTAAAGTCCAAAACATCCCCATAGGCATCAAAGCTACTAAACCAGCACTTCCCACAACAAAAGCTGTGGTAGTTGCAGGCATTCGCGACCACAAACCTCCCATTTCGGTGATGTTTTGACAGCTAGTATTGAGAATTATTGAACCTATACTCATGAACAGTAGAGCCTTGGCAAAGCTGTGACTGAAGAGTAATAAAAAGGCGATGTCTACGTGTCCTAATCCTACTGCGATGAATACTAAGCCTAAGTAAACGCTAGTGGAATGAGATAAGGCTCGTTTAATGTCAATTTGGGCTAATGCCATAAAAGAAGCCCCGATCGCCGTTACCGAGCCGATCGCAATTAGGGCAACAGAAGATACGGGGGAGAGGGTAAAAACTGGCTGTAATTTAATCAATACATACGCTCCAGCAGATACCACGATCGAATTACGTAAAATCCCTGCGGGGTTAGGCCCTTCCATTGCTTCGTCGAGCCACAGGTTGAGGGGGAATTGAGCGCATTTACCCGTAGGTCCCGCAATTAGGGCTAAACCCAGTAAGGCGGCGATCGTCGGGCTAATTGGCGATGTTTCTGCCCAACTTGCCAAATCGCTAAAGGTCAATCCCGCACCGTAACTGGAAAGAGCTACTATCCCCATCAAAAGTAGAATGTCTCCGACCCGTTTGGTGAGAAATGCGTCTCTAGCTGCAGTCACCACTAAGGGTTGAGCGTACCAGAATCCTACTAGTAGATAGGTCGAAAGAGTTAGCATTTCTAACAGACCGTAGCTTAACAGCAAATTATCGCTGATGGCAATGCCTCCTAGTGCTGCTTCAAAAAAGCCCATTAACCCGTAAAAACGAGCTAGAGACCAGTCTTTTTCCATATATCCGAGAGCATATACTTGTGCCAGGAGGGTGATACCGGTTACTACCTCCAATGCTCCCAAGCTGACTGGAGAAATTTCTATTGCCAATGACAGGTCTAAATCTGCCACTTGCAACCAGTCCAACACTAATTCTCTTGGTTGTACCTGTTCGAACCAAATGGCTGTAAAGGCAATCGAACCGTGGATAAATCCTAACCCAGTCATTAATAAGTTAAGATATGCAGCTGGTCTCGGCCCTGTGGTACGAATTAGGCCTAGAGACCAAGGCAGGCTTAATAATGCCCCTATGAAGCCATACAAGGGGATTAACCAACAATTTTGCAGTAAAAACTCGCTCATAAATATTGCCTTTGAATTAATCTCATTAGCTCTCTAATCTACTTACGTCTTAGCTCTCTAATCTACTTACGTCAAAATTAAAGTATTCTTACCCAGTTTAAGTTGTTTTCCGCATACTAATAAAGAAATTATAAAACAGAGTCAATTATTAATTTTCATTAACTCTTCTATTTAAAAATATCATCATGTTTTATATTGTCAAAGGTGTCAAAGTTTCGTATACTTTTTAAGGAAAGCTAAGATAGCTACTCCCGTAAATTTTTTCACTAGTGAGAAAAAAAGAGTGACACTATGGGGGTAAAATTACGATGGTAGTGAATTTAATCTTTAGCCCCTAGATCGAGATTTGGCCCTATTATCGAGATTAACTATAGGAAAACCAATTCAAGCTAAAAATCGAAAGTTCCCATCATTTAATTAGTTAAATTTAGCAACAGGAGCGAATAAATAAAAAATGCCGATCGCAGTAGGAATGATAGAAACTAGAGGATTTCCAGCAGTAGTAGAAGCAGCAGATGCTATGGTAAAAGCAGCACGGGTAACGCTGGTTGGCTACGAAAAAATCGGTTCGGGTCGAGTAACAGTAATTGTTCGAGGAGACGTATCAGAAGTACAAGCCTCCGTATTAGCAGGTATAGACGCAGCAAATAGAGTAAATGGAGGAGAAGTACTGTCTAACCACATTATTGCTCGCCCCCACGAAAACTTAGAGTACGTGTTGCCAATACGTTACACAGAAGAAGTAGAACAGTTCCGAGCGTATTAGCAGGGCCAAAATAAGCCAAGAAAACCTTAAGAGAAAAAACTAGGAGAAAAAACTCATGTCAATTGCAGTAGGAATGGTAGAAACTGAAGGCTTTCCAGCAGTAGTGGAAGCAGCAGATGCCATGGTCAAAGCGGCACGGGTAACGCTGGTTGGCTACGAAAAAATCGGTTCGGGTCGGGTAACAGTAATTGTTCGAGGAGATGTATCAGAAGTACAAGCTTCCGTATCAGCAGGAATTGAAAATGCTAAGCGAGTAAGTGGAGGCACTGTACTATCTCACCATATAATCGCCCGTCCTCACGAAAACTTAGAATACGTACTGCCCATTCGCTATACAGAAGCAGTAGAACAATTTAGAGAAAGCGTGAATCCAATGCCCCTGAGAAGGCCATAATCATCTAATAATGCAAATTGCTAAAGTTCGCGGTACAGTAGTCAGCACCCAAAAAGTTAGCAGTCTTACGGGAGTAAAACTGCTACTGATACAGTTTATCGACTCTCAAGGAGAACCCTTGCCTAAATACGAAGTGGCAGGAGATACAGTAGGAGCGGGTGTAGATGAGTGGGTACTGGTGACTAGGGGCGGTGCAGCTAGGATAGAAACAACAAGTGAAAATCGTCCCCTCGATGCAATGATAGTGGGAATTATTGATACGGTAACAGTAGATAATTACTTGCTATATAGCAAAAAAGACGAATATCGTGTCAGAAGCTCGCGCCCGAAGATCGAATCTAGAAAGTCCGACTATTAATAGTGTGAATTAGGAGGTATTTTAAAAATGGCAGTCCGCAAAACTGCGGCTCCCCCAACTCCTTGGTCAAAAAACTTAGCTGAACCGCAAGTCGATGAAAGTGCCTACGTCCATTCTTTCTCTAATTTAATTGGAGATGTTAAGGTGGAAGCAAATGTGCTGATTGCTCCAGGTACTTCTATTCGAGCTGACGAGGGAACCCCTTTTTTCATAAGCGAAGGAACCAACATCCAAGACGGGGTAGTCATACACGGTTTAGAAAAAGGTCGGGTAGTAGGCGATGATGGCAAAGAATACTCAGTCTGGATAGGAGCCCAAAGTTGCATTACCCACATGGCCCTGATTCACGGTCCAGCATATATAGGAGAAGGAAGCTTTATTGGCTTTCGTTCGACCGTATTTAATGCCAGGGTAGGTGCTGGGTGTATTGTGATGATGCACGCTTTAATTCAGGACGTGGAAATTCCTCCAGGAAAATACGTTCCCTCAGGAGCGGTAATTGTAAATCAGCAGCAAGCAGATAGATTACCAGAGGTGCAGGAAAGCGATCGAGCCTTTGCACGTCACGTCGTGGAAATCAATGAAGCCTTGCGAGTAGGCTATCAATGTGCGGAAAGTCCGGCTTGTATTATGCCCATTCGCAATGAGCTAGACAGGTCGGTTAATAATGCTAATGGCAAGAATCAAAAAAGGTCGGTGGAAGATATGGCTTTAAACGGAGAGTTAAGACAACAGGTTAGAAATCTCTTATCTGGCGGTTACAAAATTGGTATAGAACACGCCGATAAACGTCGTTTTAAAACTAAGTCTTGGATAACTGGGGAAACACTTACGGGTCGAAGAGAAGATCAAGTAATTAGAGAACTAGAATCAATCTTAACACAACACCAAGGGGAGTACGTGCGTCTCATTGGCATAGACACCTCTGCTAAGCGGCGCGTTTTAGAAGCGATCGTACAAAGACCAGGAGAAACCCTCAGCATTGGCTCTAATGGCAGGGTAGCAACCTCAAGCTATAGCAGCAATGGCGGTAGAAGTGTCGCGGTCGCTCAGAGTGGCGGTTTGAGTAGTGATGTCGTCCAACAAATAAGCTCTTTACTGAGCCAAGGCTACAAAATAGGTGCAGAACACGCCGATAAACGTCGCTTTAAAACTAAATCTTGGCAAAGTTGTCCTGTTATTGAGAGTAATCGGCTAGAGGCAGCGATCGCGTCTTTAGAAGCTTGTTTGGCAGAGCATCAAGGGGAATACGTCCGCTTAATAGGTATTGATTCTCAGGCTCGACGGCGGGTACTGGAAAAAATTATTCAAAGACCTGGAGACGCACCTGGTGCCACAGCAAGCAACTCTTTTACTACAACAACTACTTCTAGCTACAGCAGTAATGGGGTCAGCAGTCAAGTAAGTGGCGGTTTGAGCGGTGAAGTTCTCCAACAAGTACGCTCTTTAATTAGCCAAGGCTACAAAATAGGTGCAGAACACGCCGACAAACGTCGCTTTAGAACTAAATCTTGGCAAAGTTGTCCGATTATTGACACCGAGCGAGCAGACAGCGCGATCGCTGGTTTAGAAGCTTGTTTGGCAGAGCATCAAGGGGAATACGTCCGCTTAATAGGTATTGATTCTCATGCTCGACGACGGGTACTAGAAAAAATTATTCAAAGACCTGGGGATTCTGCTATTGCAAGCAGCAACAGCAATTCTTCAGCCTCAGTAGATACAAGCTATTTCAAAAACTATAGTAGTAGCAATGAGAGCCGTAATGGCGGGTTTAGCAGTAGTGCTTTAAGCCCAGAAACCATCGAACAAGTCCGTTCCCTACTGTCTGCTGGCTATAAAATTGGTTCCGAACACGCGAACAAACGTCGTTTTAAAACCAAATCTTGGCAAAGTTGCTCTCCTATAGAGTCCCGACAAGAATCAGAAGTACTCAGACATTTAGAAGGTTGTCTTGCAGACCATCAAGGGGAATACGTTCGCTTAATAGGTATCGATCCTAATGCCAAACGCCGCGTATCGGAAACCATTATTCAACGTCCGTAGACACACTTAACTTCGATCGAAAGGAAGATAGGAAGGATTGTGAAGAGATAACTCTTCAAATCCTTCAGCTTTCGAGTAATATTTTGACGTTCCCAGCGAGCGTCTTTTCTAAATCATGTATTTGCCGTCTCTGCAACCAGTAACCCAATCTGAAATTTACGTCAGTGGTGACGTGACAATACATCCCGATGCGGCAATAGCTCCAGGAGTTATTTTACAAGCTGCTCCTAACTGTCGCATTGTTATTAGGGAAGGGGTTTGTCTTGGTATGGGAACAATTATCAACGCTTGCTCTGGAGCGATCGAAATAGAAAGTAACGTTATTTTAGGAGCAGGAGTTTTAATTATCGGTGAAGGTAAAATAGGTCGCCAAGCCTGTATTGGCCCTGCAACAACTATTTTTAACGCTTCTGTTGAGTCGATGGAAGTAGTAACAGCAGGTTCTTTAATTGGAGATACTTCTCGTGAAGTCGATACTATTTCAGAGTTTGAACCAATTAAGAATCATACAAAAATACCTTTGTCAGAAGAACTCGATACTGCTGCTTCTGTTAACGGAAAATCTATTAACAACGAACAGTCAAATGTTGAAAAAGAAAACCATTTAAAAGAAGAAGAAGTTATTAACAAAGAAGCCTCAGTTAATGATGTAGAAATCCCTGTTGAAGAGCCAGAAACTACAGAAGAAGAAGTTGTAGTTGAAATTAGCGATCGAGATCCTCCCGCGCCAGAACCAAGAGAAAATGCTCCGGTTTTTGGAAAACTTTACGTCAATCAGCTATTAGTGACCCTTTTTCCTCAAAATCAAAATCCCAACAATTATCCTCAAGACGATCGGGAAAGTTAGTAATTTCTGACATTCTATTGAATTGGGATCGGTTAATATTTTGTTACTTTTTGTAAGAAATATTGGACGGGTATTGTCTAAAAAAAAAGAACCAGATAAACTAAATAAAAGCTAAAAAAAATATGTAAAAAAAACAAAAGTTCGTGTTAAGATGAAAACCTGAAATAGAAATAGTCAAATAGATTACTAGATTCATAATCATCTAGAAGTTTGTTAACTTTCTAAATATTTTTCTCATGACAGCTTGACTGATGGAGTCGCCTTAGACCAAATAAGAGAAAAATAAATTTTTTATCGATGGAGAACTAATCAAATGGTACAAGCTAAATCGTCTGCAGGGTTTGAGGCTGGAGTAAAGGACTACCGCCTGACATACTACACTCCAGACTACACTCCCAAAGACACAGATCTTCTCGCTTGCTTTCGGATGACTCCACAGCCTGGCGTTCCTCCCGAAGAAGCTGGAGCTGCGGTAGCTGCTGAATCCTCAACTGGAACCTGGACGACAGTTTGGACAGACGGACTGACCGATCTCGATCGCTACAAAGGTCGTTGTTACGATATCGAGCCAGTTGCTAACGAAGACAATCAGTATTTTTGCTTCGTTGCTTATCCTCTAGACCTGTTTGAAGAAGGCTCTGTAACCAATATGTTGACCTCCATTGTAGGTAACGTATTTGGTTTTAAAGCCCTGCGCGCATTACGTCTGGAAGATTTGAGAATTCCAGTAGCTTATTTGAAAACCTTCCAAGGACCTCCCCACGGCATCACCGTAGAACGCGACAAACTCAACAAATACGGTCGTCCTTTACTCGGCTGTACCATTAAGCCCAAACTAGGTCTGTCTGCTAAAAACTACGGTAGAGCAGTTTACGAATGTTTGCGTGGCGGTCTAGACTTCACCAAAGACGACGAAAACATTAACTCTCAGCCCTTCATGCGCTGGCGCGATCGCTTCCTATTCGTTCAAGAAGCGATTGAAAAAGCACAAGCAGAAACCAACGAAATCAAAGGTCACTACCTCAACGTAACCGCTCCTACTTTAGAAGAAATGATGAAACGGGCGGAATTTGCCAAAGAAATTGGTACCCCTATCATCATGCACGACTACCTAACTGGCGGTTTCACTGCTAACACCACTTTGGCTCGTTGGTGTCGCGACAACGGCGTATTGTTGCACATCCACCGCGCTATGCACGCAGTAATCGATCGTCAGAAAAACCACGGAATGCACTTCCGCGTGTTAGCTAAATGCTTGCGCATGTCTGGCGGCGACCACCTCCACTCCGGTACTGTAGTTGGTAAACTCGAAGGGGAACGGGGCATCACTATGGGCTTCGTCGACCTAATGAGAGAAGATTATGTAGAGGAAGATCGCTCTCGCGGTATTTTCTTCACTCAAGACTGGGCTTCAATGGCTGGAGTAATGCCAGTAGCTTCTGGCGGTATTCACGTATGGCACATGCCAGCGCTAGTAGAAATCTTTGGCGACGACGCTTGCTTGCAATTCGGTGGCGGTACATTAGGTCACCCCTGGGGTAATGCTCCTGGTGCAACTGCTAACCGCGTAGCCCTAGAAGCTTGTATTCAAGCTCGTAACGAAGGTCGTTCCTTAGCAAGAGAAGGTAACGACGTAATCCGCGAAGCTGCACGCTGGTCTCCTGAATTGGCTGCTGCCTGCGAATTGTGGAAAGAAATTAAATTCGAGTTTGAGGCGATGGATACACTCTAAACCAGGAATAGTTGTTAGTTTTTAGGAATCACAAACACTGTTAACTAACAACTTCGTGAAGAAATCCCAGTTGGGACTAGTAAAATCGATGTATCCAAAAAAAGTAGCACAAGATACTGCAAAAATCTTACAAAGTTATCTGACTTTTCAAGCAGTACGAACCATAATAGACCAACTTTCAGAAACTAATCCTACTGAAGCTATTTGGTTGAGTCAATACTCATCCACTCATAAGGTTCAGGATAGCGATACTTATTTAGAAGGGCTGATGTTGGATCGTAAAGAGCTAGTACTGCGGATAATGACGGTAAGACAACATCTTGCCGAACAAGTACTGGAATTCATACCAGAGATGGTTCGTACTGGCATCGAGCAAGAAAATCTTCAGTATCGCCGCCAAGTTTTGGAACGTCTTACCCAATCCCAACTCTCAAATTCCACTTCTAATTCAGAAGAGAATCACTCACAAGAGTAATTGATGTTAATTTACACCAAAAAATAAAAGCAATGAAAACATTACCTAAAGAGCGTCGTTACGAAACCCTATCTTATTTACCTCCTCTAACCGATCAGCAGATCGCCAAGCAGATCCAGTACACCCTCGATCAAGGTTACATCCCTGCAATTGAGTTTGAAGAAAATCCTCAACCTAACGACCACCATTGGACGCTGTGGAAACTGCCTCTATTTAGTGCCAGATCTCCTCAAGATGTTCTCAACGAAGTTCGCGAGTGTCGCAGTGAAAACTCTAACTGCTACATCCGCGTGATTGCTTTCGACAACCTCAAACAGTGCCAAATGGTTAGCTTCATCGTTCACAAACCAGGTGCTAGTCGTTACTAAGTCGATCGATTGATACCTGGAAATTTATTAGGTGGCGCGAGATTCGCGTCACTTTTTTTTTGCTTATTTTGACTCAGCCTCTGGCTGGAGGGAAGAGGGAACAGGGAATGGGGAACAGTAAAATTTAATAGCATATCGATAACTAAAACTCGTTACTCGTTACTTCCTCGCAGCAAAAGGTGCTTTTACAAGAGGTCTATTGAGTAACGCGGCTTTAGGTCTATTTGGTAGAAGCAAGATAACATTTAACTCTGTCAATAGTGCGATAGCCAATGCGCTGATAAATTCGTTCTCCCATAGCGCTAGCTTGAAGAGCCGCTACTTGCGCGCCGCGATCCAAACCATCGTTACTAACTAAGCGCGTACAAGCTTCTGCCAAACCAAGACCTCTAGCACTAGGGATTGTACCCACCCAGTAAATCCCAGCTACTTGTTCGGTCATAATCGCCATCGCAGTAGAGGCAGGTCGATCGTCGAGATAGGCTACGTAAATAATCAATTTGGGTGATAATAATCTTTGCGGGACACTGAAAATAGCCTCTGTCTGTTCTTTGGGAAAGCCAATAGGGGCGTATGCTTCACTATTTATATGACACACGTCTAAAATTTCCTCTTCCTTTGTTGCTAGTCGAATTTTGACATTTGCGGGCAACATTGGCGATTCTACTTTTTTCTCTAAAACCATCTCTGGACTATCAAAAACTTGCTTCATTTCTGCCGATCGAGCTGCCGCTTCTAAGTCTCGATCTTGCTTTCCGTAAGTCAAAATAGTAAAGTCCCGATTTAGAGTTTGGAAAAAAGCCCTGGCTTTATCGATGACTTCTGGTGCGGGAAGATCGGCATCAAGGCGGATTACAGAATTCATAAATATAGGAAAGGTGGTGCTTCCAGCGACAAACAGAAGTCCCTCTCGCTCAATCAGTTGACTTAATTTCTGCCAACGTCCGAATTCTCGCATTGCTTCGACAAAGTTGGCATACACCAGTGTATTTAATAAAGAATTCAAGTTGTTTTTTTTTCCTTAGTTATGAGTTTTCTATTGTAGATCGTAGATTCTTTCTAGGAGGCATTAAAGCTAGCATTGCCCCTTTATTCATTTTAAAAATACAACCCTAAGACATGATAAATTTACTTGAGTCAATAATCTTAGAGATAAAAATAAAATGCCACTAGTTCAAAATTGGCAAGAGTTATCGCGAATAGCATCTCAGGAAATAGCCAAAGTATGGCTATCCTTAGATAGAAATGAAATTTCTACTTTAGATTCAGAGCAAGTACAAGCTAATCTCATCCGCTCTATCTTAGATAGATTTCAACAAGAGGCAAGCTATACTCTTCCAGAAGGGATTAATCCTAGAGTCGATCGAAATGTTACCTATTGGAAAGTAGAGGCTATGGCAGATGGGAGGAGTCTCATCTGGATAATTCCCCTCCCTGATAAGCCTCCTTCCCTCCCACAACAAGAGTTGTCAGATTGGGCAGATGGGACTCTTGCGGAAGCGCCTCTAACTCTTGGACTACAGGGTTGCTGCTAGTCTTCCTCTAACCATACTTTTGTTAGTTTTGGGTGACCAAACTTAATATATTAGCGGGACTTAGGCAATTTTTCTGGCTGAAAAGGGCTAAAAACCTTTCTAGATAAAAGGAATACATCGATGGGGTTCAAATCCACTCTTCTACGTAGATTCAAGTTTTGTGTCCCCTCGCCTTTGGCTCAGGGAAGCTGACCGAAGTCAAACAACTGATAGATAAAGGTTTTAGCTCTTTTTATCTCTATTTTTGCCAAAGCCCCGCTATTGGCAGTTTCCAACTTTTGGAGAAAGCTTTTTGTGTACTGCCGCATAATTTTTCAACAAAGAGCTTTTGAAACGTAACAAGTTTATTGGAAGCATAAACAATAATGCTCAACAAGCCGAAATTTAAAAGTTGTTTCCAAATTGGAATTGTAGAGTCATTAGGTATATTTTTGCTATCGGAAACAGATAGCTTTTTACTTAGAGGGAATGTTTATGAAAAGATTGCACCTTTAATAGATGGCGCTCGTACCGTTAATGAGATAGTTAATTTGCTAGAAAAACAAGCATCTGCTGCTGAAATTTACTATGCACTGATGCAAATGGAACAGAATGGCTATATTGTTGAAACTCAGGAGGGTCTACAACCAACTATCAATGCTTTTTGTGAAAGTTTGAATGTTGCTCCACAAGAGGCGTTCCAACGTTGGCAAACAATTAAAGTAGCAGTTGATTCCTTTAGTCTTGTTCCTAGAGAAAAATTTATCTATAATCTTGAATCTCTGAATATTCAAGTATCTAATGAGGGAAATATAGAGATAGTTTTGACCGATGACTATCTTCAAGACGATCTGGAGGCGTTTAATCAAAAAGCGTTACAATCCCAACGTCCTTGGATGCTCGTTAAACCAGTAGGAAAGATAATTTGGATTGGACCTATATTTATTCCTGGAAAAACAGGATGTTGGGAATGTCTGGCTCAACGTTTGCGAACTAATCGCCCCGTCGAACAATTTATTCAGAAAAGTTACAAAACTGCAACTTCTTTAACCAAGTCTTTTTCTGCTCTTCCTTTCACATTACAAACTGGACTAAATTTAGCAGCAACAGAAGTTGCTAAGTGGATTATTCAGGGAGAAAATCAACAGCTTGAAGGTCAAATAGTTACTTTTGATACGATTTCTCTAGAGACGCAAAATCATATACTTGTTAGACGTCCTCAGTGTCCTTGCTGTGGAAAAAAACAAGAAGTGTTGGCAAACAGGGAACCTACTCCTGTTGTGCTAAACAGCAGAAAGAAGACTCTTAATAATGATGGCGGATACCGTTTTTTGTCATCGGAAGAGACTCTTAAGAAATACGAACACCATATTAGCCCCATTACTGGCGTTGTCCGATGGCTGAAAAAAATTCCCCAGAAAGAGCCTCCCTTGATTCATACTTACATCGCAAGTCATCATTTCGCCACAATGTTTGACGATCTATATTCTTTACGACAAAATGTTTGCGGTAGAAGTAGTGGGAAAGGGAAGACAGATACTCAAGCAAAGACAAGTGGTTTATGTGAAGCAATTGAGAGATATTCTGGAGTATTTCAAGAAGATGAAATTAGGAGAAAAGGCACTTACCAACAGATGAGTGATGTGGCAATTCATCCCAATGAGTGTATGAATTTTAGCCAAAGACAGTACGAAAATAGGCAACAATGGAACGCTAAAGCCGATCTAAATCACTGGATTCCAGAACCTTTCGACGAAACTAGAGAAATTGATTGGACACCTGTTTGGTCTTTAACGAATCAAACATTCAAGTATTTGCCAACAGCTTATTGTTACTACGGTTATCCCAACAGCGATCGACCTGATTGTTGGGCCAATTCCAATGGTTGTTCTGCTGGTAACACCTTAGAAGAAGCTATTCTCCAAGGGTTTTTAGAGTTGGTAGAGCGAGATAGTGTTGCTCTGTGGTGGTACAATTGCCTCAAAAAACCAGAGGTTAATTTAGAAAGTTTTGACGATCCCTATTTTCAAGCTCTGAAAGATTATTATCAGACCCTCAACCGCGAGTTTTGGGTTCTAGATTTAACCAGTGATTTTAATATTCCCGTGTTTGGTGCGATTTCTAGAAGAACAGATAGCAAAATAGAAGATATCATCTTTGGCTTCGGCGCTCATTTTAATCCTTATATTGCCATACTCCGAGCCTTGACAGAGTTAAATCAAGTACTACCTTCTGTTTCATATATAAATCCCGATCGCAGTACTCGCTATGAATCTTTTTCAAAGTCAGCACTAAATTGGTGGAAAACAGCAACTATTCGGAATCAAGATTATTTAGTTCCAAACTCTAATACTTCTCTCACAAACTGTTCCGATCTTCCTCATCTTTGGCAAGAAGATTTGCTAGAAGACGTGACAATTTGTTTAGAGCTTATTAAAGAAAAAGGTATGGAAATGTTAATTTTAGATCAAACTCGTCCCGATATAGGTTTAAATGTGGTTAAAGTTATTGTACCTGGAATGCGACATTACTGGAGAAGACTGGGATCGGGGCGACTTTACGAGGTTCCTGTTAAATTAGGTTGGCTCAAAGAATCTAATCCTGAAAACCAATTAAATCCCCTTGCTTTCATATATTAACTAAATAAAATGAAAAATGATTTGATAATTTCTTTTAGAGCGGATATATCTTCGATCGAACAAACAGAAAATGAGATTGTCCTAAAAAATAAGAATAATAGTTTAAATCTTCAGCATATATCTCCTGGAATATTAGAGGCGATCGCTGTTCTTTGTGCTGAGGGTGAGACTGAAGAAAAATTAAGTCAGCTTGTATTAGAAAAAGACGGACATTATGGGTTGTCTGAATTTTATTATTATCTTGAAACATTTATTAAAATAGGGTTAATTTGCCATACTGTTAAGTTTGATGAAGGTACCCTAGCAACCCTTCTATCTAACTCCTCAAATTACAAATTTCAATTTAAAAAAGTAGTCTTAGATAAAAACTATATTCTTTCTCGTTTTGCTTATTGCCATAGAGAAGACGATCGATTAATTCTAGAATCTCCCCTATCTTTTGGAAAGATTATTTTAAATAATTGGCGAAGTTCTGCGATCGTAACAGAATTAGCAAAACCAGTAAATTGCCTTCAGTTATGTCAGCAAATTTCCGATCTTACAGAGGAGACGATACAATTGTTCTTGAGCCTCTTATTGAGTGCTGATATGCTTGCTGAAGCAGCAGGTGAGAACAAAGAAATACAAACAGAAAATAGTCCTCTTGCTCAATGGGAATTTCAGGATTTACTCTTCCATTCCCAAATTAGAACAGGAAGACAAAATAAACCCATTGGCAGAACCTATCGCTTTTGGAAACAAATCCCACAACTTCCTGTCGTTAAACCCAAAGTATCTGAGGAAATAATTGATTTATACAAACCAGAGTTTAATGAACAGCAAGCAACAGATCCTTATTTTACAACTGTTCTAGAATCTAGACGATCGATAAGAAGCTTTGGCAAGCAACCCATAACAGATCGACAACTGGGAGAATTTCTTTATCGTTCGGCTAGAGTCAAAAAACTCACAAAAACTGATATAGAAGAACTGAGTAATCGTCCTTATCCCTCCGCAGGTGCTTGTTACGAATTGGAATTTTATTTAGCGATAAACAGTTGTCAAAATATTGCTTCAGGTTTTTATCACTATTGTCCTCAAGAGCATCAACTCGGTCGCATTTCTGGGCTCGACGATCCTGTTAAAGCTCTTTTAGAAGAAGCTAGGATAAATAATCCTCAAAAATCTGTTCCTCAAATTCTGATTATCCTAGCAGCACGCTTTCAAAGAGCGAGTTGGTACTATGAGTCGATCGCTTATGCTGGAATACTCAAAAATGTTGGTGCTGTTTTCCAAACCATGTATCTCGTAGCCACCGCATTAGGACTCGCACCTTGCGCTCTTGGTTACGGTAACTCAGATTTATTTGCAGCCGCTTCTGGAACCGACTACTATGCGGAAACATCTGTTGGAGAATTTATCTTAGGTAGCAAACCTGAAAACTAAGCTTTAATTTTTTTCAAGTATTTTAGGGCTGTTGATATTGAAATAATCAAATACTGTATCGTGAAAGTGATAGAATAACAACGTCCACAAAGCTGACTCACCTAGATGGAATGCTCTCTGTTTGGTCATCACAAGACTCAGTGATATTTTAAGACAGCAGGCACAAAGTTAGCATCGAAAAGAAAATCAATCCGCCAAGAAATGATAACAAACTCAGATAAAACTTCGGTTAGTTGTCAGCTATTTTAATTTGATTTGGATTAATAGTCGCGACCAAAATGCTTCTGCTCAAAGGGTAGGTTGTACTTCGCTCTTTAGAGTTGAGAGGATGGCTTATTGACTTAATCTACACTTTGCTAATGCACTATCAGAGAGATAATAAGGAGAATAAGCCATGCTGAGGATTTCCAGCTACCAGACTGGGGAAAAAATTTATGAGAGCTCCAATACCTTAGTTTACCGTGCCTATCAAAAAAAGAATCGACAGCCTGTTATTCTCAAAATATTCCGAGAAAGATATCCTTCGCCAGAGAAAATAGCTTGGTATAAGCGCGAATACGAAATTACCAAAAACTTGCAGATCGATGGAGTAATCAATGTCTACAGTCTAGAAAATATCCAAAATCTTTGGGTGATGGTACTTGAAGATTTTGGGGGTGAGTCTTTAGACAAGTTAATATCAAGGGGGCAATTCTCTCTAAGTAAGTTTTTTCCTTTTGCCATTATTCGCATTGTTGAGATTTTGGATCAAGTGCATGACCAACAGATTATGCATAAGGATATCAATCCTTCTAACATTATTTTAAATCCAACAACTAGAGAACTTAAACTCATCGATTTTGGTATTTCGACTGTTCTCTCACGGGAAAACCCAGCGTTATGCAATCCCAATAAATTAGAGGGAACTTTAGCCTATATCTCTCCAGAACAAACTGGAAGAATGAATCGAGCGATCGACTATCGGACTGATTTTTATTCCTTAGGCGTTACTTTTTATCACTTATTAACAGGAAAATTACCTTTTCCCACCAGCGATCCCCTTGAGTTGCTCCATTGCCATATTGCTAAACAAGCAATTTCTCCTCATCAAATCAAATCAGATATTCCGCAGGTACTCTCTGAGATCGTTATGAAGCTGATGGCGAAAAATGCTGAAGATCGCTACCAGTCAGCCTATGGATTAAAAAAAGATCTAGAAAAGTGTCTACACCAATGGGAGCAGAAACAGACCATTGAATCATTTCCTTTAGGCAGAGAAGATTCATCTCATCAGTTCCAAGTTTCTCAAAAGTTATATGGACGAGAAGAAGAAATTAATCTTTTATTAGCTGCTTTTGCACGTGTGAGCCAGGGCTCTAAAGAAATGATGCTAGTTTCTGGCTATTCCGGTATCGGCAAATCTGCCTTAGTCAAAGAAGTTTATAAACCAATTACCGAGCAACGGGGCTACTTTATTTCTGGTAAGTTCGATCGACTCCAAAAAGATATTCCTTTTGATTCCCTAGTGCAAGCCTTTCGCTCCTTAATTAGCCAACTGCTTACTGAGAGTTACGATCGGCTCCATACCTGGCGAACAAAAATTTTAGCAGCTCTCGGTGTTAATGGTCAGGTAATCCTGGAAGTCATTCCAGAACTAGAACTCATTATTGGCAGCCAGCCATCTGTAGCGGAATTAGAATCGATAGAAGCTCAAAATCGCTTTCATCTAGTATTTCAGAATTTTATCAGGGTTTTTGCCCGACCAGAACACCCCTTAGTCTTATTTGTCGACGATTTACAGTGGGCAGATAGAGCTTCTCTTAAAGCGATCGAGCTGTTAATGAGCGAAGCAGATAGCTCTTATCTTTTTTTGATTGGTGCATATAGAAATAATGAAGTTAGTAAGATCCATCCCTTAATGTTGACCCTGGATAAGATCGAGCGAGCTGGAGGAATCGTCCATAATATTTCCTTGAAGCCTTTAAAATTATCTTATATTAATCAATTAGTTAGTGATACCCTCAACATAGAATTAGAGACTGCTCGCCCGTTAACAGAATTACTCCAGAAAAAAACCTATGGCAATCCTTTCTTTATTAATGAGTTTTTAAAGTCTCTATATAGCGAAGAACTGATACAATTTAACTCGCGAAAAGGCTCTTGGCAGTGGGACTTAGCAAAGATTCAAGAGCATAATATCACTGACAATGTGGTCGAATTAATGACCAGCAAGATACAAAAGTTAGAACAAACAACACAAAGTCTTTTGCAATTAGCAGCTTGTATTGGCAATAAGTTTGAACTCCAAACCTTAGCCATTGTCTCAGAAACATCACCTCAACAAGCTGCTGCTAACTTATGGCAAGCGATCGCGCAAGGTTTAATTATACCGCTTAGCGATACCTACAAGCTGATAGAAATGGATGTCGAGGGATTGGCTGAGAAGATCGCGGTTGAATATAAATTTACCCACGATCGCATTCAGCAAGCAGCCTATTCCCTAATTATCAAAACAGAGAAACCAACTGTCCATTGGCAGGTAGGACAACTGCTGTTGAAAAATACACCACCAGCAAAACAAGAGCCAAAAATATTTGATATTGTTAATCAATTAAATATAGGTAGGAAGTTAATTAAGCAACAGACGCAGCAAGATGAACTAGCTCGATTAAACCTAATCGCAGGTAAAAAAGCAAAGGCATCCACAGCCTATGAAACTGCCTTCCAATACTTCAAGATTGGTTTGGAACTGTTAGCAGAAGATAGCTGGCAACAGCAGTATGAATTCACCTTGGAACTTTATAACGAAGTTGCAGAAGCGGCATATCTCAGTGCTAACTTCGATCTATTAGAGAGTTTGACTGAGGTTGTACGGCAACAAGCTAAAACTTTGCTGGACAAAGTGAAAACCTATCAAATCAAGATACAAGCCTGTATAGCTGAGAACCAGCTATATTCAGCAGTAAAGATTGGGCTAGAAATTCTGAAACTTTTGGGGATTACCTTTCCTGAAAAACCAAGTCAGTCAGATGTTCTACAAACTTTGAAAGAAAGCAAATTGGTTTTGGCAGACAAAAGCCTGGGGGATTTAATAAATCTGCCAAAGATGACCGATCCTTTTAAGTTGGCAGCAATGAGAATTATAAGCTCTATTCATTCTGCTGCATATATGAGTATTCCTGAACTCGACTCAATTCTTGTGTGTAACTTAGTCAATTTGTCTGTTAAATATGGCAATGCTCCTTCCTCTGTTATTGGTTACGTCAATTACGGAATCAATCTTATTGCCATAGCGGAGGAATTTGAAACTGGTTATGAATTTGGTCAACTCGCTTTACGCCTATCATCTCGCTTACCGAGTAATAGATATAAAGCGATGGTATTATTCGAGATTTATAACTACTTAATTCACTCGAAGGAACATCTTAAGGGAAGCTTACAATTGCAAGAGACTTATCAAATCGGGCTGGAAATTGGAGATATAGAATATGCTGCTTATTCTGCGATTAATTACTGTTTTTATTTGTATTATCTTGGCTCGAAACTTTCTGAATCAGAAACTCAAATAGCAGCTTACGGCAAAGCGATCTCCAAACTAAACCAAGAGGTAGCTCTTAATTATCAGAAAATTTTTCATCAAACAGTTTTAAACTTATTGGGCAAATCAGAAAATCCTCAACTATTAATTGGCGATATCTATGACGAGCGCCAAATTACACCTGTTTATTTATCAAATCATGTCACTGGAGCTTTTTTCCTATATTTGTGCAAACTTATACTCTGTAATCTGTTTCAGGATTATTCTCAAGCTATTATCAATGCAACTGAGACAGAAAAATATTCGGAGGGAGTTGCCGGATCTCCATATATTCCTATCTTATACTTTTATTCCTCTATTGCTTATCTAGGTGGGCTTAATAATGTCTCAACCGAAGAAAAAGAGTTTATTCTCGCCAAAGTAACTTTCAACCAAGAAAAAATAAAGCGATTGGCATCTTCTGCCCCTATGAATTATCTCCACAAATTCTACTTAGTTGAAGCCGAACGCGCCCGCGTTCTGTGTCAATATAAAGATGCCAGAGAATATTACGATCGAGCCATAACCCTAGCCCACGAAAACGAATATCTCAACGAAGAAGCCCTAGCCTACGAACTAGCAGGCAGATTTTACCTAGCTAGAGGTCAAAACCACGTTGCTCGCCATTACCTACAAGATGCCCACTATGCCTATCAGCGCTGGGGAGCAATAGCTAAAGTTAAAGATTTAGAAGACCGATATCCGCAGTTTTTAGCAACAGCCTCAAAAGATACTCTTCAAACTCGCTTACCTTCTACAATTACCAGCGAGGATGAAACTCCCGCTGAGGTTTTCGATTTTCACAGCATTTTAAGAGCTTCGCAAGCAATTTCTAGCGAAATTTTACTAGATAGATTGCTAGATAAATTAATTAAAATTGTTATTGAAAATGCTGGCGCTCAAACTGGGGTTCTTCTTTTAGAAAAAAAAGGTAATCTATTTATAGAAATAAAGGCGAATGTAGATCGAGAAGAGCTGATAGTAAGTAGATATAATTCAGTTGCAAATAGTGAAAAATTGCCCCTATCTATAATAAATTACGTACAAAGAACCAAAGAAAATCTAGTTTTAGAAGATGCTATTACTGACAGCAGATTTACTAAAGATACTTATATAGCTAAAAAACAACCCAAATCTATTTTATGTACGCCGATCGTCGATCGAGGTAAATTAATTGGTCTGCTTTACTTAGAAAATAATTTAACTACAGGTGCCTTTACTAGCGATCGTCTAGAAGTGTTAAAAATTCTCTCCTCTCAAGCAGCAATTTCCATTCAAAACGCCCAATTATTCGGAAACTTGAAACAAGCAGAAGCAGAGGTGCGAGAAAGCGAGAGAAGAATAGCTCAATTTCTAGAAGCCCTACCAGTCGGCGTATTTATTGTTAATGCTCAAGGTAAACCATATTACGCCAATCATACTGCAAAAGAGGTACTAGGCAAGGAAATCATAACCTCAGACACATTCGAGAAATTACAAGAGGAATATCCAGCCTATTTAGCAGGAACCGATCGATTGTACCCAAGGGAACAAGGAGCGATCGTAAAAGCCTTGAAGGGTCAAAGATCAACTGTTGACGATATGGAGATTCGCGCTCCTGACAAGACTATACCCTTAGAAGTTTCAGCTACCCCTATTTATGACGAGCAGGGGCAAATTAACTATGCCATAGCTGCCTTTCAAGATATTACCGAGCGCAAAAAAGCAGAAGCAGAAAGAATCGAGTTTACTAAACAACTCGAAGTCAAAAATGTCGCCTTGGAGCAAGCACAACAAGCTTTAACTAACTACAACATCGTCCTAGAACAAACAGTTCGAGAGCGTACAAAAGAACTATCACACACCATTGAAGTTCTCAAAGCCACTCAAGGAGAACTGCAAATAGAAAACGCTCTGCTCAGAAGCGATTCCGATAGTCAAACCTCTACGTTTGACTATCAACTGGGGGGAAGTTTGCCCATGGATGCTCCTACTTACGTGGTGCGCTCGGCCGATCGTCAACTTTACCAAGCTCTTAAACGGGGGGAGTTTTGCTATATCCTCAATGCAAGGCAAATGGGCAAATCCAGTTTGATGGTGCAAATGTTTCATCGTCTTGAAAACGAAGGATTTTACACTGCAGCAATTGACCTAACAAGCATTGGC
>JASJDA010000206.1 GCA_030065755.1 Prochloraceae cyanobacterium
CAAATATTTCCTCAACCGACCCACAAGACACTCAGAGCAATGAGATCTTAACGACTGAATTAACCCCAGAGCTAGAAAATGAGGCGATCGCCATATCGACGATATGTTCTGAATGTGGCAAGTACGGAACCAAGCGCAGCGAAGACAATTATTCCCTAACTAGCCACAAAAACCATTGGCAAATTAACTGGAATCCTATAACGAAACGATTAATTCTGAGTGATACAAAGCTTGACAAACGATTGCTCGAAGTTATTGGAGAAAAAGTTATTCACTTCACTAGCGTCCCTTGTGAGCGAATATTCTGTCGAGATATGGCTCAAACTATGAAAAAGTATTTAGAAGAATATTTAGCCAAAGAAAAAGTGATTGATTGCGAGCCTGAATTGGAGCTTTGACCAAATTCTGCAATCGAATCTACTATTTGTATTGTTTAAGCAATCAATACAGGCCAAAAAAATTCTCTTGCAAAGGGCAAAAGGGAAAGAGTGAAAAGTGCTATGTAGTCCTGGGGGCGACGCACATAACACGAAAACCGATATTATCGTAGCGGGAATCGCGGGTAAGGCTGCCGCGAGACGCAGAACGGCAGTTAAAAGGATTGACGGCCCAAGAACCACCGCGTATTACTTTTATATTACTTTTATCTGAAAGCCATGCTGTGCAATCAGTTGGGGCATTTTGATAATCATCATGCCAATCATCAGCGCACCATTCCCAAACATTTCCGTGCATATCATATAATCCAAAGGCATTAGGAGGAAAACTGCCTACATCAGTTGTTTTTTTGCGATATTCTCCTTCTGGCTCATCAGCATAAGTATAATTACCATCATAATTAGCTAGCTCACTGGTAATAGTTTCGCCGAAATGAAAGGGAGTATTAGTTCCAGCACGAATTGCATATTCCCACTCAGCTTCACTGGGTAATCTATATTCTCTTCCCGTTTTTCTCGATAGCCTTTTGCAAAACTCAACTGCTTCGTCCCAGGAAACTCCCTCTACTGGACGCTTATCACCTTTGAAGTTAGATGGATCTGCCTCTAGGGAGCGCTCGATTTCAGAAAGATTAGCAACTGCTCTCCACTGTGCTTGAGTGACTGGAAACTTACCCATGAAGAATGGCTTAACAGTAACAGAGTGCTGCGGTTTTTCTCTTCTATACCCATCCCAGTTAAATTTTTTAACTAGTCTTTCTATTTCAGATTCTTCCATTCCCATCAGAAATTGACCCCCAAGAATAGCAACCATATCTAATGTGACACCATTACTTAGGTCTTCACTGAAGTACTCAGCAAAACTTTGATCTCGCTTAACTTCTCTACCAGAGGTATTTACAGTTACTACCTCAAAGTCAAATTTTTGAAGTTTTGTTCCAAAAAGTAATAAATCTAATTCTCTAAGTTTTGGCTCTGGATTTCTATGTTGCGAAAATTCGATCGCTTTAATTAAATTCTCAAAACCATCTTGTTCCCAAAAGTCTAACCAATGAATATCTCTTAAATTGATACCTAGATCTGGTCTTTGTAATTCGGGAATTGAACAATTATCTAACCTTAGAGGAATTAAGAAAATTTTTGACTCAGGTATTTCAACTAATTTATCTAAGGCCAATTTTAATTCTCTTTGTATAAATCCTGTTTTATTTATTGATTTACTGGAAAAACAAGCAATAAATATATCGCTATTGTTTATTGCTTTAAAAATTTCTTTTTTCCAATTTTGACCAGCAATAAGATTTTTTTTATCTAACCAGGGTGCATAACCTCGTTTTAGAAGGCTATCGTAGATCTCAATGACTTTTTCCTGATCTTCGCTGGCATGAGCCAGAAAAATTTGAATGCGATCACTCATCTCCTTTTCAGTAGTAGCAATAAAAATCTATTTACTGTACACAGAATAACAGAAATCGAGCTTAAATGTGCTTCAATGGAACAAAGGATAGAAATTATAGGTTTTTTAACTTGGATTATAGCGTTCGCGTTCAATCAGAAATTTATAAAACTCTCCGCGAAATCAAGTTCTCAATTGAAAGAGAGTATGGTTCTTCAGCTCTTAGCGTACAGGCTATTGCCGATGCCGCTTTTGACAAATTTATCGCCGACTGGCAAAATCCCGAACTGCGATCGCAATTAACCGCCGAATTAATCGAACGTCGTAAAGTTAAACGATTGCGCCAGGGTAATCCCTCGACCAAACCCCCTAAGAAGAGAAGCCGCAAAATTATCAATTATTCACCATAGAAGTTTAAAAGCCTTATACAGCAAGGATATTTACTTTGAACAATTGTCTTCAAGTGAAAATAAAGTCAATCATACTGATTTATTAAGCAATTTACTTTAACCAAATATAGCAGTCGATGAAAGAATTTGAATCACACGATATCAAAGAATTAATTGAATTTCTGGTTAATCTGCCTGAAATGAATACAGAGCAGAAGAGACGATTGCGTGTAGAATTTTCTGGTCTGAAGCACTTAGTACCTAATATCACTTTTTCTGGCAACACACGAGAAGCTGTAGAAAATATATTTAGTACTCTATCAAACTACGAAAAAATAGATAAAAATGGGAATACAGCTCTAGGGCTTTTTTTAGTTAGTCTTAAAGAATTTACTGGAATAAGACAACAAAAATTAATCGATGACTTAGTAGACAAATATCAGCTCATAAAATCTACATCAAGTTTTCAAAGTCTAACCCCAGATAAAATTCAACAGCAAAGTAATAATTCAGTACGAATCTTCTTAGCTCATGCCAGTGAAGATAAAGATGAAATTAAACAATTATATGAACGCCTTAAAAGTCAAGGATACAATCCCTGGTTAGATGTTTACGATCTCAAAATAGGCCAGAAATGGCAAGAAGTGATTCCTAAAGTTATTAAAAAAAGTGATTTTATCATTCTCTGCCTTTCATCTATATCTGTAACCAAACCAGGTTTCTTACAAAAAGAATTTAAATTAGCTCTTAATCAAGCTGTAGAAAAACCACCTAACACTATTTATTTGTTACCAGTCAAACTCGATAGATGTGATGTTCCCGATATCCAATTAGTTGAGTTTGGAGAAAATCTCCGCAATTATCAATGGATTAATTATTATGAAAGCGATGGATTTAAACGATTGCTTGAAGGAATTAAATATCAACTACAACAACGAAAGTAAGTCCCCCTCAGCTCAAATCAAACACAATAGCTGAGGGGGAAACAGGCAAATTAATTTCATTACAAGAGCAAAGCAAAATACTGAATGAAGATTCAAAACCATCTCTTATAAGCCAATTTTCCCTTTTTGACAAAGAAGTAATTATAAATTCAAATAATACTTATAATTCAGAATTTGATATTCTATGGTTAAAATTGTGTAAAATTTTTGAACAAATTGAATGGGAAAACATTTTAGTAGCTTTATCTTTTTTAAAAATCAAAGATATTGATTCAAAGTCAAAAGAAATAAAAAATCAGCTTAAACAAGATTGTCATATTCAAAATTATAAATTGTTAAAATCATTTTTTCTAGAGAAATATGATTTTACGTCGTTAATAGAATTCGTTGAATTAATAATAAAATCTGAAAAAGATAACATTAATACTAGTAAATGCCTGAATGATAGTATAAAAGCATGGTTGAATGAAGCTAATTTAAAACTAAAACCAGGTGATAACAATGAAGAAATAAATCATAATTTATACCAAAAAGATTTTTCATTAATTTTGCTAGTTATAATCAAAAGACTGGCTGACGGCGAGAATAAAGAAAAATGGCTCGTTTCTGGACAGTATAAATATCAAAATAAATATGACCACATTATATTTTCTAATAAAAAAAATATAATGATTTTATCAAAGTTTAAAGATATTCCAAGAGCAATCCAGGAATGTATAGATTATTTGACCAAAGTTGAATACAAAAAAGGGAAGTATTTTGATACTAAAACACTCGCTAGATTAAGAGTTGAAATGTTTGTATCATTGTACGAATTAAATCGAAATTTTGATGCTTTGGATAAAATTGGCACGACCGGATTAAGAGAAAAACTAATTAAAAAATATCCTATTTTTCTTCGTTGTATAGAACGAATTGATGAACCATATTCTAAAGATTTACTCGAACAAGGCTGGAATAAGATAGAAAATTTCCTTAAAAGTAATTCTTCAAACATATCAATAAAAACCTTCAAGGAAGTTAAACCTTTCATAGATAATAAAACGATCAATTCAGAACTTCTAGAACCTTTACATGTTATTGAAATTTTAGAAAAAGATGATATAGAAAACTGGACTGAGCTAATAGATTTTATGGAAACTAATTCAAATCTATGGTGTGTAAAGTTAAAAGGATCTCTTAAAAGAAAAAAATTTAGAATAAATTTTTTTGACTCTATTGTAAATAGTGGAATTCCAATTGTTTTTTGGAATTGGGACTCTATACCTCCTCCTGAAGTTAATTTAGAACAAGAATTATTTAAATACTTATCTCAACATTTTTTAAATAATCGATGTGAAGAATTGCTAAAAAAAACGTGGAGACTCAGGAGAATAGCATGGGACGAAAATTTAAATGCCAATAAACGTAAAAAATATCCAGGATATTATCTTCGTATGTTATTAGAAGATCCAGATATCGTCCCAATAAACAATCTTTTAGAAGAAATAAAAGGAATAGATAAATAATATGTCTAAAGAGGAAAAAAAAATACATTGGCATCCTTTTAATGGGGAAGGAAATAAATTACCAGAATCAGAAAATCTTAATCTTCCGCCAGCACCTCCATGGCGTAAGTTTGAGCGAGTAGTGCCCAATTCTGACGGAGCACGTTGGACAAAGTTAGAAGTGCTTGCAGAAAATGACAAAAATGGTCTGGAACGAGGTAGTAAATTCCGTTTGTTAGAGGTATCCGAGAACCCAGAAAAATCTCAAGATAATAACTCTCAAAAACTTCAAGACAACATTAATTTAGTAATTGCTGGTGTCAACTCTGCTATATGTTTACGTCGCCCTTTATTAGTTACAGGTCGTCCAGGATCTGGAAAAACTACTCTTGCCTATGCAATAGCTTATCAATTAAATCTTGGCCCAGTCCTTAAGTGGCCTATTACGACTAGAACAACTCTCCAAGACGGTTTATACCGTTATGATGCGATTGCTCGTTTACAAGAACCAAATAATAGTTACCAAGATATTGGATCGTACATTACCCTAGGTCCTTTAGGTACAGCTTTCTTGCCTTCTAATAAACCAAGAGTATTGTTAATAGATGAAGTTGATAAAAGTGACATTAACTTACCAAACGACTTGTTGACTTTATTTGAAGAGGGAGAATTTGAGATTCCTGAACTAAAACGTGAAGTCAAAAAAAGAAAAATTGAGGTTCAAGCAAAAGAAGAAAACGAAAAATCCGAGAACAAAATATCCATTTTTACTCATGACAAAGGTATAACAATAGACATATTTGAAGGAACTATTGGTTGTAATGCTTTCCCTATCGTTATTATGACCAGTAACGGAGAAAGAGATTTCCCTCCTGCATTTAAGCGGCGTTGTATCAGGATTAATATGCCTAATCCTGGTCCTAATAATTTGAAGTCTATTGTCAAAGCTCACATGACAGAAGAATATTTTAATGATTCTCGAGAAGAGATTATTAAGTTGATAGAAGAGTTTATAAAGAAAAATGATGTAGCAACAGATCAATTGCTTAATACAATATACATGATTACAGGGAATGGAAAATCTACTATAGAACCTGATAAACTCAAAGAAATATTATTTAGAAGTTTAACTGAAATTGAAGAATTAGGATGACAGATAACTTTGGAAAATTACTTAAGATCTTGCATCAGTCAGAGCTAGAAATGAATACTTATGAATTATCTGATCTCTGCTGGTTATTACTTCATAGAAATCAACTAATAAAGAAAAAAATAAGTGGAAAAAAGAAATTTCCAAAAGAATCTTTATTTTTAGATTCTTCTAGAGAAAAAAACAATAAAACTAAAACTAATTCTGAATTATTATCACATGAAGAAACAAATACTTCACCTATCGAAAAGCAGCAGAATACGGGACAATTATTTCCAAACTCAACAGAAAATAAACTACATTTAGAGGGTGGAAATAGATCTTTACCTTTTAAAGTTGATAATGCTAATTCTTTAAGTAATTCTCTAGCTATTGCAAGGGTTTTAAAATCACTAATTCGACCTACCCCCGCCTTGAACCGACCTGGTATTTTAGATGAAGTATCAACAGTTGAGAACTATGCTTATACTAATAAAAAAATTATAAATCCTATTTTTAAACCTATATTAGAACCTTGGCTAGAATTGGGATTAGTAGTTGATGGTAGTACCTCAATGGGGATTTGGCATCAAACATTAAAAGAATTAATCAATGTTTTCGAACATTATGGAATATTTCGAAATATTCAAGTTTGTAAGTTAGTCTCTGAGGGAGCAAATTTAAGTCTCCATAAAGGATTAAAAATTTCCAAATCTCGCATTGTTAACCCTAGAGAGTTATTGGTTTCTGATGGTCGTCGCATTATTATTGTATTAAGTGATTGTGTAGCAAAATATTGGCATAATGGTAAAGCTTTTAAAATCCTAAAGGAATGGAGTAATATAAATCCATTAGCGATATTACAAATGATGCCTGAGTGGTTATGGGAAAAAACAGCTTTACGTGCTGGAGCAAAAGTTACTTTAGTCAGCAATAAACCTGGTGTTATTAATTCTCAATTAATTATACAAGATATATTACTTTGGAAAAATGTTTTCTTTGATAAAAATCGTTTAAAAATTCCAGTATTTACTCTAGAGAATAAGAGTTTACAACAATGGATCGGGGTAATTCTCGGACACAATAATATCAAAATAGGAGGATTTATAATAACTCCAGCATCGATTGAAAAACATCAAAAATTTATAACAAATAAACAAAAAAATATTAACTATACAAATATAAAAAAATTAACATTACAAGAAAGAATTCAGGTTGAAGCAGAAGAAAAAGTAACAAAATTTTTTAATAATTCTTCACCACTAGCTCAAGAGTTGGCAATATTGTTAGCCTCAGTTCCAACAATATTTTTGCCAGTAGTTAGATTGATTCGCAGTAAATTGTTACCAGAGGCAGGGCCAGTCGAGATTGCTGAAGTATTTTTAGGAGGAATTTTAAAAGTTAGATCCGAATATAACAAAGTTGGCGATCCAGATCGTGTGCTATATGACTTTATTAGTCCTCAAATTAGAGAAATTCTTCAACGTAAATCTACTCGCTCTATTACGGTTGATGTTTATAATTACGTTTCTAAATATATTGCTGAACGTATTGGCTTGAATTTACGAGAATTATTAGTTGAATTAAGAAAGCCTTTAACATTAGAAGAAATAAACTCAGATGAAGATGTTATTCGTCCTTTTGCAGAAGTGAGCGTTCAAATACTTAAAACCCTAGGTGGAGAATTTAAAGAATTTGCTAATGAAATACAAGCGTATGAACTGGGAGAAGATTATCTTGATTATCTTTACGAAGCTAAGTTAATTATAGTGGGAGCAGGAGGAGCAGGAAAAACAACTTTAGCTAATAAAATTATAAATCCTAACTATCAACTTAATCCACAAGAAGCTCCGACAGAGGGAATTAACATTTTACAGTGGTCTTTTCCAATCGAAGATAAACAAGGAGCAAAACGAGATTTTCGAGTAAATATTTGGGGCTTTGGCGGACAGGAGATTTATCATACTACTCACCAGTTCTTCTTGACAAAACGTTCTTTATACGCATTGGTAGCAGATAGGAGGAAAGAAGATACTGATTTCCCATATTGGCTTAATATTGTCGAATTACTTAGCGATGGTAGTCCCTTAATAATTGTTAAGAATGAGAAAGACGATCTCAGTATTTCAGTAAATGAAATGCAATTAAAACGGGAATTTCTTAATTTAAAAGCAGTTTTAAGTTGTAATTTAGCTACTAATAGAGGGTTAGATCTCATCACAGAAAATATTCAACATTATCTTAAACAATTACCTCACATCGGGGATGCTTTACCAAAAACATGGAAACAAATTCGTGATGTATTAGAAAAAGAACAACGTCATTATATTTCATTATATGAATATCTAAAAATTTGTGATGATAATGGTTTTAAAAGTTATGAAGATCAATTACAGTTAAGTGGTTATTTACACGATTTAGGAGTTATCCTTCATTTCCAAGAAGATTTTATTTTATCTCAAACTGTTATCCTTAAACCAGAATGGGGGACATATGCAGTATATAAAGTTTTAGATAATAGAGAAGTTATAAATAACTTTGGGAAATTTAATAATAAAGATTTGAGAAAGATTTGGAAGGAAAAACAATATATAGGAAAACAAATAGAATTACTACAACTAATGAAAAGGTTCCAGCTTTGTTATCAACTACCTGGAACTGATGACACTTATATAGCTCCTCAATTATTGACACAAGAGCAACCTAGCTATGATTGGAATGAAGCTAATAATCTGATACTTCGTTACACTTATGAATTTATGCCCAAAGGCATAATTAGTCAGTTTATTGTTGCTATGAGTACATTAATTGAAAACCAAAATTTAGTATGGAGATCTGGGATAATTTTAAACAAAGATCGAACTAGAGCAGAAGTTATCCAATACTACGATAGGAGAATGATTACTATCAGGGTATCCGGTGAAAATAAAAAAGATTTAATAACTATTATTCGCCACGAACTCAATGTAATTCATAAATATTATAAGGATATATTAAAATTTAATGAACAAATTGCTTGCAATTGTTCTGAGTGCAAAGGGCAACAAGATCCTTATTTTTATCCATTAAACATTTTACAAAGAGCTAAACAGAAAGGACAAAGGGAAGTTCAATGTCAAAAAAGCTTTGAGATGGTTCATGTTCTACAATTATGGGACTAACAAACAATCAATTAAATTGGAGATTTCTAATGGTTTCTCCTATCCCTAAAGATGGCTGAAAAGACAACTGCACCAGTTTGTAGGCTCACATTTTGCACCAAGGCGATCGCTACGAAAGAATAAGGGGTTAAGCGGACTACAAGCAGACTTCAACAGAAAAATCGGCTATAAGGTTAGAAATCGAGTTCAAAAGAGCAAAAATTGTCCGATCTATCTAACTGCGTTGAAATCTTATTTACTAGCTTGCTAGCCCTAATGCCAACGATTTATCAAAAGGAAAGCCTAGAAGCAATTTTAGGATTACTTTTAGAAGCGACAGGTATTTCTCGTGCATCTAATTGGGGTATGGCAACGATTCGATAAATATACTCCCATATCGAACTTCTTGCCTTAATTGGCAACAGTTTCAGGATTAATCAGTAAACAGGGTGACATTCCCGAAAAGACATCCAATTCGGCAATGTTGAAAATTCAAGAGAACGAATTTATGTTTGTTTCAGCTATTTTTTCATAAGGCGGAAACATTCGTTTTCGGCAAAATCTTTAACAAGCATAAAAAAAATCAGAGTCGTTAGATTCTTCAAAAAGCTAAAAAGCTTGCTATATATGCTTTTTAGCCTTTGAGTATTCAAAAACTAGACAAATCAAAACCTCATAATCCTCTCAGAGTAAGGGTTTGAGGGGGATATGACAGTAAAATTCAGGAATCGTTGCCATACCCTAAATCTGCCTACTGCTAACCTGAATGGGGCTAATTTTACTGGCGCGATCTTTAATAATGCCAATCTTACCCAGATAACATTTGTCGACGGAATAGCGGTTAATGCTAGCTTCGTTAACGCTCTGCTCGTTGATTCTAACTTGAGTAAGGCTAATTTTACTGGTGCTGATTTAACAGGTGCTAATTTAACAGGTGCTATTACCGTAGACACTATTTTCTAATACTGACTTTGAGGAGATTTCTGAAATTCCTTTAGACCTATCTTTCCTTCCAAGCCTTATTTCTTAATGACAATAGAATTTGGCTTGAAAAATGGATCTGCTAATTAGCTCAAACTGATTAAGTAATAGAAATAGTTTCAGGTGGAATTGTCGGCATCAGTCAAATCAGCTAAAGCTATCTTTAAGCACTTACGTACACCCAACCAATCCCGTTCTGAAAGACGACCAATCAGAATCAAATTAGCAGATGAAGGTAAGGTAACAATGAAACTACGGAAAATAGACTCGACTCGCAAACCAGCATCAGCCCAATCTTTAAGTTCATAGTCAGTCGGGCCTAATCCAGTTGTTCGGGTAGTGATCGGGACAACAATCGTATCGGGACGAGTTGCATGATACGCAGCTGAAGAGATAACCAAAGCAGGGCGACGTTTTATGCCTGTGACACCTGGAAAATCTACTGTTACAACATCACCAGGATTGAATGTCACGTTTCCTCCGTATCTGGGAAAAGATTGGCAGCGTACTGCAAAGAAAAATTGGTCAATTCAATCACATCTTGTGATGTCCAGGTATTGTCAGTATCAATAACAGCACCCTGCGATCGTGTTAAATCGTTCAAAATTAAAGCTGCCAAACGCAAGCGCTCGCTGGGTGACAAAGTGTTAAAAATATTTTGATAAATTTCTTGGATAGTAGACTCGGAATTGGGCATCTCTATTCCTCCTGGACTACTATGATACTTCAAATTGGGCGATGGTTTATTTGCCAATTCGCAATAACTCACTAAGTAGTTTCCGAAACGTTTGATAAAATCTGTTATGCACCATTCTATTTTCTTGACCATAATTTATTTCCTTCTCACTACGGGTGCATCAGGTGTGGCATTTTACCGAGTATATCAAGCGCGTTACTGAAGACTTGTAAACTCCTCTGAAAGTGCATCCCTATTCCGAAAATTTTTCTCAGGAGGACAAATAATAAGAAGAGAGATAAAATTCGCACAAGTACTCCTGTGATTAGCTAAAAATTGGCATTTACTAATCTAATTTTGGGGTTATTGAGGGGTAATGAGATCGAGCGCTCAGCTCAGATCTTCAAAATCCCAGTCATTTTGTTGATGTTGAGATACTAATTCTGATAAATCTTCAAGCCAAATTGCCATTTTTTTCGGGTCAACTGGCTCGATTTTGGAATCAGAATTTACACTTTTGAAGTCAAAATTTACATTTTTGTAGTACGTATATAAGAGATATTTAATTAGTTGGTCAACTGAAAGTTTCTCATATAAAGCCAATTGGTCAATCACATTACGTATTACGGGATCTACTACGTCGATCCGAGTATCGATCGTTTTAGCTAAAGGCTTGGGATGTAGAAAATTTTCAATGATGGTCGTCTTTAATTTCCAAGGTTTGAATCTTTGAAGTAGAGAGCGCCACTTCTCAACTAACTCCAACCCAGCATAACGATGAAGCGGTATGCACTGGGTTTTCTTTTGAGGTATTTCTTCGGCCCTGAACCCATTGGTTAAAAGGGTTAAGCCTACACGGGCCGAATTAATATCATAACTAGCTTGCCAACCAGTAATTCCAAAGGTTTCTTTACAGTAAGTATCGAAACAGCTATGTGTTCTTTTGTATAATCTCCAGAACTTAATTTTGGCTAAGATCAAACCATTAACAATATAAGATACGTTGTTGCGTCTAATCTCGCGGGCCATGTCTGGTAGACTTTGGGTTAAATCTCCTTCGGTTGTGAGGGATAAATCTTCAACGTAGCTCAAAATGTCCTTTGAGATGTCGTCAGTTGCCCACAAGGTGCGATCGCTTCGCTCAAACTCTACTAAGGGGTCAATTACGTAACCTTGGGGCAGGCTGTAATAATTTTTAGCGGTTTTTTTGGTTGGTTTGGTGTTTGAGTGTTGTTGTTTTTTCATTTCCCGATTCCTGTTAGGTCGGGACTACCTTCTCTACCAAACTGCAACCACCCACACCAATTTCAAGTCAATCGAGATTTTTAGGCACGTGCTAATTGAAAAACACGAACCGGCCGCTCGCCAACGACCACAGATCTCAATCCTAAAGAAAAACTTAAAGATTTTTCTGAGGTTCGACGATAAAAGTTGATAAATCGCGATTAACTGGGAAATTGGGTCAAAACCCTCACCATTAACAGCTAGCATCTGCCAGAAGATACTAATAACCAAATTAAACAGACTTTGAGCGCTCTCCCTAACAATTGTTGGTAATGGGCGATCTGAAAAACTTTTGTCTGTTAGTTGGCTATCTATCAATTTTGCTTTATGGTAAAGGTACAAGATGTTTTTATTAAGAATCGCTGCTATCAACGATTCCTAATTGGGTGGCTACAGGTCTGCTAAACCGTAGTCCCGTTTTTTTTTGAGGCTGTATATGCTATTTTATTCAGCTACCTTTTTTAAAATATCACTCAATTGACATCTTGTTTCGCATAGCCAGATCGCGCCATAGCCACATAGCCGATTTTACCTGCAGTTGGTTGTTGAGATGAGACTAATCCCAGCCAATGACAGAAACAGCTTTTTTCCTCTGCTCTGGAGAAACTTCTAAGTATCGCTGCAAAGTTCCCAAATCGGTATGTCCAGATATTTCCTGAATGTGCCTCAGAGGAATTCCCGCATTGTGCATCTGAGTCAACGCTTGTAATAAAGTATGCTAATAATTGTTCAGTTATTGATTAATTTGATAGTAATTGCTCAATAACCGCTGCAGGCGATCGGGAATGAAAGGCGATCCCAAAGGGATCCGGTACGCGGCGCGGGTTGCAATAAATCCTCTCCATCTGCTTTAATAACACTATGACACTTGAGAAGCTCCCGATAGAGATTCCAGAGACCGAACGCACACCCTTGGTGAATTTGTTGCTGAACCTAGTCACCGAGCAGCAAAAGATAATCGAAAATCAACAGCAAATCATCGAAAAGCAGCAGCAGACAATTGCCAAGCTCGAAAAAAAAGTTACTGGTCTCGACGAGCAACTCAAAGCAGCCAAGAAACTAAAGAGCAAACCGAAAATTAGACCCAGCACTCTCAATCAAGAGGAAAAGAATTCTAAAAAAGAAGGTAAAAGAGCTGGCTCAGAGAAACGCAGCAAGAAGTTAAGCTTTGTTGTCGATGAAGAGCGAATCGTTGAGCCAGAGGATTTGCCTATTGGTGCTACTTTTAACAGCTATAGAGAATACGACGTACAAGAAATAGTTCTCAAACGACACAATATCAGGTTTTTACTAGCCGAATATCTCACCCAGTCGGGAAAGACAATAGTCGGAAAGTTACCCAGAGAATACCTTGGACATTACGGACCTACTTTAAGGTCATTTACTCTCTATCAACATCATCAATGTCGAGTGCCACAGAATTTAATTCTAGAAGAGCTTCGAGAGTTTGGGGTGGATATTTCGGCAGGTCAAATTAACCGCATTCTGATCGAGAATAAAGAGTCTTTTCACGCCGAACAAAATCAAGTATTGCAGGTGGGTTTAGAAACAGCCCAATACATACACACTGATGATACAGGAGCCCGACATCAAGGACAAAATGGCTATTGCACAGTTATAGGCAATGACTTATTTGCTCACTTCAGTAGCACTAACAGTAAAAGTCGGGAAAACTATTTGCGGATTCTGCGAGGCTCTCATGAAGGCTTTGTCCTCAACGAATATTCCCGTAGCTATTTAGAACAGCAGCAACTACCAGCTTGCCATCTGTCTAAATTGAAGTTTGACCATAAGGTCATATGTGAAGGAGACCAAGAGTTCTGCCAATATCTAGAGTCTTTGAGCATTACCAGCCAACAGGGAATCAAACTGGTAACAGAAGCTGCCTTACTCGGCTCGGCAATTGAACATGGGCTTTCACCAGATCTAATCATTCTCAGTGACGGAGCCAAACAGTTTGCTATTTTAGTCCACGCTCTCTGTTGGGTTCATATGGAAAGAACTCTTCGCCGTCTCAATGGAGTAACGGCACAGCAGCGGCAAGAGATTGAACAAGTGCAGAATACCTTGTGGGCTTACTACCGCGAACTGAAAACTTATCAAGAGCAGCCAACTATCCAAGAAAGGGAGCGATTAGAAGGACGCTTTGAGGAAATTTTTGGGCAGCGCTACCCCCATCACTATGGTCTGAACCTGGCGATGAAGCAGTTCTGTGCTCACTCAGACGAGTTACTGCGAGTACTAGATCTCCCTCAATTACCACTACATACTAATGCGGCTGAGAACGATCTTCGAGAGTATGTCACCAGAAGGAAAATTAGCGGTGGCACTCGTCACGAGGCTGGAAGAATGGCTCGCGATACCTTTACAGGTTTGAAGAAAACTTGTCGGAAATTAGGTTTATCCTTCTGGCAGTATTTGCTCTCTCGTTTCACTTTCGATCTGAGTGTTCCCTATCTACCAGATGTGATTAGAGCCAGAGCAACAACCCCTGCCCCTACTTGATACCATCGATCGCATTTTATCCTCGATCGCCTTTAATTCTCGATCGCCTTTAATTCTCGATCGCCTTTAATTCTCGATCGCCTTTAATTCTCGATCGCCTTTAATTCTCGATCGCCTTTAATTCTCGATCGCTTTTAATTCTCGATTGCTTTTTATCCTCGATCGCCTCCAGCGGTTATTGAGCAATTACATTTGATATTTATTTACTTTATTCAGTGATAATACGGTTTTTTATACCAGAAAACTAGTTAATACTGTATTTAGTGGTCATTTATTTGGTTTTATTTACTTTTTTTTTAATTGTTATTAGGTAAAACTGGGATTGATTAAATCTCAGTTATTTTTTTTAATTGGGAAAAGTTAATAACTGTAAATTACTGTAATTTACCACTATATTACCTTTTAGATTTTGATTGCCCAAAGCCTTTACTTTTACCAAAATAATTTTTATTTTTTAAGTAAGACATAATAAATTTAAAGGTACTAGCACATATTTTGCTAAGAAAGTTATCATCAAGATTAATATTTTCTATTTGGGGATTTTCATCGTAGTTTTGCCAAGTATCGTGAAGCCATTCTATTAAACAGTATTTTTCCCCTTTTAATTCTACGTTTAAAAATACCATTTTTCTTACAGTTTCTTCTTTTAGTAAACAATTAATTTGGCTCAAAGACTTGGCGGCTGTATAAATATTTTTTAATTCATCATTGACTCGCAAATCTCTTTCTAACTTAGTTATTACTTTTTTTTCTGCTAATATTTCATAAGATAGTATCGTTTTGATTCTAGAATGAACCTCAGACTCTAAGTTTTCTTCTTTTGTAATTTCTAAGGGAGTCATTAACTTGGATCCTTCTGCATATTTTTCTCGATGAAATTGGCTCAAAACCTTCACCATTAATAGTTAGCATCT
>JASJDA010000207.1 GCA_030065755.1 Prochloraceae cyanobacterium
TAAACTTCAGAAATATATGTAACTGAACTTTAATTGTAATGATTTATAATTTTTACTTATATTTTGGCGCTCGCTCAGAACATCTGTATTAAGAAAAAGACTCTGGAAGGAATGCCGCTAACTTAAGCTGAAACCCTTGTGAGCAGGGGAGGCAAGGGAGCAGGGGTCCAATGATTCTATTTTTATAAGGAACCCTTCTATAGCGATAGGTTAATTGGGTCGAGACATAATTATTTGGAAAAAGGGTTCCTTATAAAAATAAAGACATCTTTCGGGGAGCAGGGGTCCAATGATTCTATTTTTTATAAAGTCCCCCTTGACGACAACTTGATTACTGCGTTTATAACTTAACTACTACAGAGGGGGACTTTATAAAAAATAAAGACATCTTTCGGGGAGAAAATTCCATCAATAACCTTAATGCCTCAAAACCTTGGGTTCCATCTCCAATCTCCCTTGCCCCCCTGCCCCCCCTGCTCCCCCTGCTCATAAGCGTTTCAGCTTATCTTAGTGGCATTCGACTCTGGAAGTCTTTTGTTAGTTGGCGCGCCGCGAAGCGGATCTCTTCGAGATCGCCCTTCCTGGGAAAAAAACTTTTCGATCTACTGATATTAATAAATTAGAAAGATGTGCTAATGCTAATTGGCGCTTAACCGATTGGTGAATGTTAACAACATAAGTCTTAATCCGTTATAAAATAATGATATAACGAAATTAATCCTTCTCAAGAAAATATTCTAAAAAACTCCCTTGGCAATAAACCCTGCGTCTCAATTCCCCAAAATACCCAAAAAATAGTCTAGGGGTACAACTAGTTTCATAGCGTGCAACCCCTAGAGTCCTTATAGAGAGGAAGGATTTATTGATTTTGCTTAAATGCCAGGAGGCGGATTTGAACCGCCGACACGAGGATTTTCAGTCCTCTGCTCTACCAACTGAGCTATCCCGGCAAAGTCTTTTTTTTTAGTGCTTTCTAATTCTAACAATAACGATTGAGTTTTTGCAAGCCAAAGTTAAAATTAAATTATAACATCTGAATATCTGTTCAGGTGTTATAATTTAGAAGTAAAATAAATTAAATTGAGGAAACAACTATGACTATTGTTAGTTCTATGAAATGTGCCTGCGAGACTTGCCTTTGTATCGTTTCTCTATCAGACGCAGTACAAAAACAAAACCAGTACTATTGCTCTGATGCCTGTGCCAACGGTCATCCTTCCGGATCGGGCTGCGGTCATACTGGTTGTAACTGCCATCAATAACGCTCGGTTAAGAGTTGCAGCTTTTGGCAGAATTGTTTATTCTTTATAAAGAATAGTAAAGTTCTGTAAAGAGCTGTGACTGCAACTTTGAAATCTCAAAACAGACTAGAGTCTCCTAGTAAATGGCATTCTCTCAATCCTATTTGGCAAGGAGGAGAAGAAATAGTTCAACAAGGACTACCTCACGCTAAGCTAGCACCTGCTTGGCAAATATTATTATTAGGAGACGGTTCCCCTACCCGTCATTTAAAACTTTTAACGGGGGAACCAACAGAAGTAGATGTAATAGATATGTCCCCGATCGGTTTGGATGACGATGGAGCGCCAACTGAAATTAAAGCAGTGCCAGAACCTAGATTGCGACGGCAGGTTTGGTTGCGCACTGCTTCGGGTCAGAGACTAGCATACGCTAGTTCTTGGTGGGACGCTAACCACGTAGACGAGTATTTACAAAATCGCTCTTTGCCCATTTGGGAGAGTCTATCTCGCTTACACACGGAATTATATAGAGATATTCAAGGAATTTACTACGGTAATTCAGAGCCTTTAGAATTTGCTTTTGGGGAAAAAGGGCCATTTTGGGGCCGTCACTACCTATTTTGGCACGACAGAAAACCTCTGACCCTGATTTATGAGGTATTTTCTCCTTACTTGAGAAAATACATCGGAGAAATGAGCGAACTATAGCACCTCAGACAAGAAAGCGACAGCACTTTTGTCGTGAATCTTCGATTTAGTTTAAGCAAAGACAAAAGCTAAAACAACAAGAAGGGCGTTAATTAAATAGAACACGCCCACTATTTGAGTTTCCGACCAACCACTAAGCTCGAGGTGATGGTGAATTGGTGCCATTTTGAATAGACGCTTACCTTTACCATCTGGACCTTTAGTAGCTTTGTAATAGAGAACTTGGGCAATTACAGAGATAGATTCAATAAAGAAAATACCGCTAATAATAAATAGCGCCCAAATATTGCCACTTATTACGCCAACAGCACCTAAAGCACCCCCTATAGCTAAAGAGCCCGTATCCCCCATAAAAACCTTTGCAGGGTTGCGATTGTGAATCACAAAACCGAGACATCCTCCACTCATACAAGCACAAAAGATGGCTGAATTGGGGAAAGTAGGAGCCACAATTATTCCTAACCCTAAAAAGGCGATCGCTCCCGTACCTGCGGCTAGTCCATCTACTCCATCAGTAAGATTAGTTGCATTACTTTCTGCTGCCAATACAAATCCAGCCAAGGGCCAAAACCAAACTCCTAAGGGCAAAACCAGACCGCCAAAAAGACTCAGGGTGGTAATATTATCGGGTTGGGAGACAAAAATCCACAAACAAAACGCGACAGCAACAGCTATTTGTAAGGTCAGTTTCATTCGCGGAGATATGCCCTTATTAGATTTGAGGTGCAGGACTTGCCAATCGTCAAAAAACCCGATCGCTGCATAAGCAAGGGTTGCCATCGAAACGGCGATCGCTTCACTGCTAAATTTTGTTTCTACTATAGCAATGGCGATGGCCACTGGAATGAAAAATACTCCTCCCATTGTTGGCGTACCCGCTTTTTTCAAGTGGGTTTGCGGTCCATCTTCTTGGACTACCTGTCCTGTTTTTAACTTTTGTAAAATGGGTACAATTCCATAACCTAACCCAGCACTTACTAAAGCACAGGCGAGCAATGGTAAGAGTAGAGAGATTTTTTGCTGTGGTAATTGAGCTAAATGACCTTGAAAGACTACTGCCAAGAGAACTAACAAGCAAACCAGTAAAATTAATAAACTGGTTCCTGAGGGTTTTTTTAAGGCAGTTGGAGAAAATAATTTAGCATCCACGATGAAACTCAGACCAATATCTTCCCAGATATTATGGTATTTTTATGCCTCGATTTCTTCGATACTATCATCTTCTTCATAATCAGGTTCTTCCTCTATGAAGTTAGATAGTTCTTCAGTATCGGATTCTTCCTGCTCGTTTTCCACCACGACTTCGCGAGAAATTAGGCGATTATTAGCTTCTAACCATTCTATAAGTGAGTCTTCTTGTTTTAAGGGAATTACTGTTGCTGGTTCGTAACGGGGTTCTTGACGTAAAGCTCGATTTTGCATAGCCGCTTTGAGAAGAGGAACTTTTTTGCTAATTTTGACAATTAAACATATCTGAGTTTAGCACCAAAAAAATCTCTTTGCCTTGTGCGATTGGAGTCCTTGCAGTTTCCCTGTTAGATAAAACTGTAAAAAAACTTATCGAACTAGCGCTATCGTCTGAGGCAAAGTTATCAATGGCATAGATAAAGTTAAGAGTATTACTTTTGTAAGTTGAGTTAAAGACTTATGAGTACAAAAGCAGAATTATTAGAAGCGATCGCTGGCAAAAATCGAGGTTTGTTAGCCACTGAAATGGACAAAGTTAAAGTTCTCTCGGTGGTAGAACAGCTAGAAGACCACAACCCAACTCCAAAACCTTTAGAGGCGAAGGAACTTTTAGAAGGGAACTGGCGTTTACTATACACCACTAGTCGAGAAATACTCAATATAGGTCGATTTCCTCTATTGCAGTTGGGTCAAATCTATCAATGCATTCGCGTTGCTGAAGCTAAAATATATAACATTGCCGAGGTTGTTGGTTTGCCTTTTCTCGAAGGAATAGTCAGCGTGGCAGCCAGATTTGAACCCGTTGACGATCGACGAGTTAATGTCAAGTTCGAGCGTTCTATTGTTTGTTTGCAGCGTATAATTAACTATCACTCTGTCGATAGTCTCATAGAACAAATTGAAGGAGGTACGAAGTTCCCTCCCCTCGACTTTAGTCTCGAGAATCGAGACAGACAAGGCTGGCTAGACATTACCTACCTAGACGAAGATTTACGTATCGGACGAGGCAATCAAGGAAATGTATTTGTATTAGCCAAAGAACGAGGTTAGTAGGATTTGGAGGTCTAGTGTCCGTAACCGATCGCAGCTGTGTTCGATTCAATGGGATAGCCAACCGCTCTCCACGCTCCTAAACCTCCTATTATTTCGGAAACATTTTTATAGCCAGCTTCCCGTAATTTGGCTGCTGCGACAGAGGTTTCTTCGTCAGTTACGCCATAGACGTAAATGTCGCGAGTTAATTCAAGAGAGCTTAAAGCGCGTTCTACCAGTTGGCTGACAGGCATGGTAATGGCACCTAAAATATGACTGGCATTGAATTTCTCTCTGTCTCTTGCATCAATGATGGTAAGAGCTGGTTTTCCCCAGTCCAGACGACTTTTTAAATCGTAAACCCTCGCTCTGGGCTTAAGCGGCACGGCAGATGGAATTAATTCAAATAATATGCTCATGTTGGCTCGATTTTCTTGTAAGATATATTACTCTAATTTAAAGATAACTTGGATTATATAAATTTTTATAAAAAAAACTTGATTTTTAGTAATTTTTCTGTATCTAATCCTGATTGACGACAAAATCAGAAGCGCGTGCTGCTAAGTCGGTCTCTTCGAGATCGACCATTTTTGTGCTGTCGCGATCGCGCTTCTAAAGTCCTTTTTTTGTTTTCTCAACAATCTGAGAAACACCTCTTAGCAGCAATAACCTATTAACTCATCTTCAATCCATTCGAGAGTATCGCCAATTCGATCGCCGTCGTGATATGCAGCAAGAAGTACTTCGCTAGTTTTTCCCCAAACGATCGCTCCTGTAGCATCAATAGCGATCGCTCCTAAATCTCGTTTATTGTCGTAGGATTCTTTCATCGATCGTCTCATAGCAACTTCAAGAGACAATCCGTCATCTACTCGCACCACGATTCTAGGAGCCAAACACTGGTCAATGATATCTTCTCCAATTCCAGTACAGCTAACCGCTGCTTTATTGGTAGCATAGTTACCTGCTGGCATCGCCGAATCACTTACCCTGCCTATTCTTTCTAATCCTTTACCGCCAGTAGAGGTTCCAGCAGCTAAATTGCCTTCTAAATCGAGAGCAACTACTCCAATAGTACCTCTTTGAGCATCATTAGCTGGCAAATTGTCTTCAGCAATAACCCCAGCCATATCTTTTTTAAAATTATCTTTCCTCTCCTCAATCCATTCTTGCAGGCGTAAATCGGTGAGAGGATCGTAAATAGGAACTTTTAGCTCTCGCAATAACTCTGCTGCCCCATAATCCGATAATACTCGATCGGATTCACTTTGAAGAGCTTGGGCTAGTTTAATGGGGTTTTTAGTGCGACTGACGTTAATAATCCCACTAAAGCGTTGAGAAATTCCATCCATTAACGCGGCACTCATGCGGATTTGCCCGTCTGATTGTAACACCGAACCAGTTCCCGCATTAAAGCGCGGCTCGTCTTCTAATAGCTGACAACCTCTGATTACTGCATCAATGGCGCTAGTCTGGTTTTTTAATAGGTCGTAGACCTCTTTTACTATGGTATGGAGCGACTGACGCACCGCAACCAATCCCCCTTTACTCTTAAGGGAACTCCCTGCGCCACCGTGGATGATTAGTTTAGGCTGCACCTGATTACTTGACATATTTTTCTTAATTTTTCGCCTCCGTTCTGCGTCGGCGACAACGTTCGGAACAATACTTAACATCATCCCAGCATTTTGCCCATTTTTTGCGCCAAGTAAAGGGAAGTCCGCAAACGAGACAAATTTTGCTTGGGAGATTAGATTTAGAACGCTGACGTGCCATTTTTATTAATCAGAGGTAACAGACGATATTTTATTGATTTATTCATCTTTATTATTAGAGATTTTATTGATTTTTTACAGACTAATGAAATAAGGAAAAAGCGAAAAGAAAGTCTTGCCTTGTTTCGACTTCTATTCGCTTCTCCTTTATCGGCTCACTCCTCACACAAGAAAATTAATATCTGATTTTTTAGCCCCAATATTCACTTCAAGTGACACTTTTTCATCTGTCACCTAGAATACTTATTAAATTTGGGAGTATTAACTAGTGGTTTTGCGATCGATATCAATGGGGGTTGTCGAGAGATATCACCCATGTCAGTTTTTTTATTGGATATCTTTATATTTAGACACCAGTTATTTATCCAGTAACTAAAACGAACAATCAGGGCAATCGGCAGCGATCGCCTATTTTTCCTTTTAAAAATCAAATAAACCTCTATAAATAAATACTAAAAAAACTAATTTAAAAAGTAATTATTATTCTTATAACAATAATTAAACTTTTACAGTGCTCGCATTTTAGCAAGCACTTATCTTTGTTTGAGGACGATGAAAAAAGTGTCACAAAAAATTATCTAGCTTCGTGTGAGAAAGTAAATAATCTTAGAAGAACTCAAGGAAGTTAAAAAGAAAATAAATACTGACAGGTGATCGAGAAAGGTCAGAGATAGAATAACCTGTTAAGATATGTTGTAAAAATATAGATAAGAAAAATCTCTAGATTGCAGGCAGCACAGATAGCTGAAAGACGAGCCGCTACGCGGCTCGGAATTGTCTAAAATTGGTGACGACTTAGCTAAATAACAAAAATGATATGAGTAAATTCAGAAAAAAAACACCACACTACAGCCAAAGTCATTTATCAACAAAACATTCTCAAGGAACTCTAATGGGTAATTACGGAAATAAGCTGTTACCTGTAGGACTGATCTTTCCTTTTGCCATAGGCTATCTTGTCGCACCGAATTCGATCGATTCGGTTAAAGCCTCCTTAGAGGAAAGTCCTAAAACAGTAGTCGATCAAGTTTGGCAAATTGTTAATAACGACTACGTAGACAGTAATTTTAATCAAGTCGATTGGCGAAAAAAACGCCAGGAATTACTCAATAGAAACTATACTGACAAACAACAAGCCTATAAAGCGATCGAGCAAGCATTACAAACACTCCAAGACCCCTATACTCGCTTTCTCGAACCATCAGAATACCAACTCTTGAGCAGACAAACCTCTGGAGAACTTTCTGGAATCGGGATTCGCATGGAAATAGATTCACAAACTAAAAATCTAGTAGTAGTAGAGTCCCTGAAAAATTCGCCAGCAAGCAAAGCAGGAATCAAAACTGGAGACAGAATTTTAAAAATTAATGGTAAACCTACATCATTAATGAGTCTAGAGCAAGCATCCGAAGAAATACGAGGAGAAGTTGGAACTGAAGTCAAACTCGAAATATCTCGCCAAGGACAAGAAGTTTCTCAGTTAACCTTAACTCGCGCTCAAATTGAGGTGAATTCTGTTATTTATGCTCTCAAACAGGAAGAGAGTATGCGAGTGGGATATATAAAATTGAATGAATTTACCTCCCATTCCGCCAAACAAATGAAAAAAGCAATTAGAGAGCTTAAAGATAAGAGAGTATCTAGCTTTATCTTAGACGTGCGGGGAAATCCTGGAGGATTGTTATTTGCTAGTATAGAAATTGCCAAAATGTGGGTAGAAAAAGGGACAATCGTTCATACAGTAGACCGCAAAGGAGGCGATAAAGTATACTCTGCAGATGGAACTGCCATAACCAATCTGCCTATGGTGGTATTGGTAGATGGAAATTCAGCTAGTTCTAGCGAGATTTTAGCTGGCGCTCTCAAAGATAACGGACGCGCTACCGTAGTCGGTACTCGCACTTATGGAAAAGGAACCGTACAATCAGTTCATCCCCTTTCTGACGGATCGGGTCTGGTGGTGACAATTTTTCGTTACTATCCCCCAAGTCGAATAGATATTAACAAAGAAGGGATTTCACCGAATATCGAGCAAGATTTGAGCGCAGAAGAACAACTTCGCCTCAAGTCCAATCCTTCTTTAATTGCTACGAGTGCCGATCCTCAATATATGCGAGCGATCGCAGTCCTCAATCAAAAACAAAGTAAATCTCCTCGTCTTTGAGATCCGTAGTTACTATTTCAAACTATTCAATATATTTTTTTCTACTAAATCTGGAGATAGGGAACCGTCGAGCGTCAATAGTCGCCCTCTGCGATCGTAATATTCTAGGATTGGTATGGTAGACTCGCGGAAATTTTCGATTCGGCGTTTGACAATATCTGGATCGTCTTCTTTGAGCGATCGCTTCAGACAGCGTTCCATCATCACCGACTCGCTTACTTCTATGTAAATTGCCCAACTCAGCTTTTGTTCTAAGCGATCTAGTAAAAAGTCCAATTCTTCCGCTTGGAAAGCTGTACGGGGATAACCTTCTAATACCCAACCCCCAGTAACGTCAGATTGGAGCAAGCGCTGGTGCATAAATTCAATAATTATTTCGTCAGGAACCCACTCTCCTTTTTCTACATAAGCCTTTGCCTGATTTCCTAAATCTGTTCCCAAAGCCATTCCTTCTCGCAAAATATTTCCCGTAGAAATTTCAGGAATATTAAAATGCTTGGATAGTCTTTGTGACTGGGTTCCTCTACCAGAACCTGGACTTCCTAAAATTATCAATCTCACAACTTGTTGCTCCTGTTTATACTTTGTATTGAATTTTTTATAGAAATTTTGTGAACTTTTTTAACAAAAGTAACATAGACGAGGGGGCGATCGTGAAATATTAAGAATTAGAAATTCAAACTGACCATTTCTCTCGTGCAACTGCGTTGCTTTCTCTCCAGGGGAGAATTAGAGTGGATTAAGGGTTAACGAGCAATTAATCCCCATCCTCAAAGGTAGAGTCAAGAGAGACAATAAATAAATATAGGAGAAAGTAAATTGACATACTTGACATTATTGGCTGCTACGTCCTCAGCTACAGTTCCCACATTTGAGTGGAGCCCCAAGGTAGCAATAGTGATGATTGTTTGTAATATCATAGCTATCGCTTTCGGCAAGTTTACAATTCAAAAGCCCAGCGAAAAGCCAGGTTTACCTGCACCAGCATTCTTTGGCGGTATGAGTTTAGGAGCACTCCTAGGAACCACCAGCTTCGGTCACGTATTAGGAGCAGGTGCTATTTTAGGATTGGCTAGTCTTGGTGTATTGTAATCGTCTATAGTTTGACGCGGCTTTTAAATCAGTTAACAGTTATCAGTTATCAGTTATCACGGTTTCAGTAGTAGATTTAAACCACTACCTACACTGCAACTACAGAGTTGGGGGACTTTTTATCCCACTCACAACTGATAACTGGTAACTGGTAACTGATAACTGTTAATATTGGTTGCGATCGGTCAATATTAAAAGCCGCAAAGTAATGATGTTGGCTGTTGGTTCGTCGTCTGAGGATAAGAGCTTAGAATTAGCTCTAATTGGATAAAATTAATCCTGTTGCTATTTCTAGAAAGCGTCCATGTCTGCTCCCTTTTCTCCTGAAGAAATTGCTGCTGAAAGGCTCACCCAACAAGAATACGAAGAAATTGTTAGACGATTAGGTCGTCACCCCAATAAAGCCGAATTAGGGATGTTTGGGGTAATGTGGTCGGAACACTGCTGTTACAAAAATTCTCGATCGCTGTTAAAACAATTTCCCACTACAGGCGATCGCGTACTGGTAGGCCCAGGAGAAAACGCAGGAGTGATAGACTTAGGGGAAGGGTTACAACTGGCTTTTAAAATTGAATCCCACAATCATCCCTCAGCTGTGGAACCCTTCCAAGGTGCAGCTACAGGTGTTGGGGGTATTCTTCGCGATATTTTTACTATGGGTGCTAGACCCATTGCTATATTAAACTCTCTGCGCTTCGGTTCCTTAGACGACTCGCGCACCCGCAGGCTATTTGCTGGGGTAGTTGAAGGGATAGCACATTACGGTAACTGCGTTGGAGTACCTACAGTAGGAGGGGAAATATATTTCGATCGCGCCTACAATGAGAACCCTTTAGTCAATGCTATGGCAATGGGGTTGATGGAAACTGAGGAAATAGTTAAGTCTGGTGCTTCTGGTATCGGCAATCCGGTAATATATGCGGGCTCTACTACTGGTAGAGACGGTATGGGGGGAGCGAGTTTCGCTAGTGCAGAACTTACAGAAGATTCCCTCGACGATCGCCCCGCAGTACAAGTAGGGGATCCTTTTCTGGAGAAATCTCTCATCGAAGCAACTCTAGAAGCTTTTAAAACTGGTGCTGTGGTCGCAGCACAAGATATGGGTGCGGCTGGTATTACTTGTTCGACCTCGGAAATGGCAGCAAAAGGCGGCTTGGGCATAGAATTAGATCTTGATATTATCCCTGTCAGGGAAACGGGCATGGTACCCTACGAATACCTGCTCTCAGAATCTCAAGAACGAATGCTGTTTGTAGCAGAAAAAGGCAGGGAACAGGAAGTAATTGAGATCTTCCATCGCTGGGGTCTCCATGCAGTTGTGGCTGGAACTGTTATAGAAGAACCTACAGTCAGAATTTTATACCACAATGAAATAGCTGCAGAAGTCCCAGCCTCTGCTTTAGCGGATAACACCCCCATTTATCATCGAGAATTATTGACAGAAGCACCAGAATATGCTGTGAGAGCTTGGCAGTGGTCTGCGGATTCTTTGCCTCCTTGCAGTGTAGATGGCATCGAAATAAAAGGGGAGCAATACAGTTGGAATGAGATTCTGCTAAAACTACTCGAAGCTCCTACTATTGCTTCTAAACGCTGGGTATATCGACAGTACGATCACCAAGTACAAAATAACACGGTTGTTTTACCAGGGGAGGGGGATGCCGCAGTTATTAGGATTCGTCCGGTAAAAGATTGGGAACATCCTAATTTTGAGAAGGGACAAGGAGGAGAGAGCATGACAACCATTGGTGTTGCTGCTACTACAGATTGCAATCCTCGCTATGTATATCTCGATCCCTATGAAGGTGCAAAAGCAGCAGTCGCCGAAGCTTCCCGAAATCTTAGCTGCGTCGGGGCCAAACCCATAGCTATTACAGACAATCTTAATTTTGGTTCTCCAGAAAACCCGATCGGATACTGGCAATTAGCATCCGCTTGTGGAGGAATAGCTGAAGCTTGTCGAGAAATGAACACTCCAGTAACAGGGGGTAATGTCTCCCTTTACAATGAAACTCTCGATGGGGAAGGCAAGCCTCAGCCTATTTATCCTACTCCAGTAATCGGTATGGTCGGTTTAATTGCCGACGTTACCAAAGTTTGCCGCAGTGGTTGGCAGCGATCGAGCGATATAATCTATTTACTAGGGGCAACTGTTTCTTCCCATCTCCCCACCTTGGGAGGTTCGGAATATCTAGCTACAATACACGATCTTGTCGCAGGTAAACCCCCTGTAGTAGATTTTGAGTTAGAGCGATCCGTCCAAGAAACTTGTCGAGAAGGAATCGATCGAGGTTGGATAAATTCTGCTCACGATTGTTCTGAAGGAGGTCTGGCTGTCGCTATAGCAGAATGTTGCATTGGTTCGGGGTTGGGAGCCAAAATCGATTTAAATGGTCTAGAAAACTCGACAATGCGCTTAGACCAACTATTGTTCGGGGAAGCTGCTAGTAAAATTTTGGTCTCTGTAGCTCCAGATAAGCAAGAAATTTGGGAGTCTTATTTACAAGAACAATTGGGAGATAATTGGCTCAAAATTGGTTTGGTAACTGAACCACAGAACAATTTACAAGTGCTAACAGCCAACAAGCAGATGGCGATCGATGTTACAATTATTAATGTAATCGATCGCTGGAATTGTGCTATTGAAACTCGTCTTAACTACCTAAGTTGAAATTGTATCCTTGCGCGGTTTATTGAGAGTTGACCGACGATCGTCGAGGTAAACCCCTTTCCTCTAAAGGATAGGGGCGAATTTAGTTAAAAATCGATCGTTAACCGTAAAAAGCAAATAGTGGTTCGATCGACCAAAATAAACTATATTACTAAGGTCGCAATTGTTAAGAAACGATTAATTAAGAGTTACTTTTTCCTTAAAGATAATTAAAAAAAATATTGCCGCTATCAGGAGCAAAGCATGAGCAAAAGCGCCCAAAAATCGATCGACATCCCAGACAAACCAGAAGAAGCCTGTGGAGTCTTTGGAATCTATGCCCCAGAAGAAGACGTAGCTAAGCTAACTTATTTTGGTTTATTTGCACTACAGCATAGAGGACAAGAATCAGCAGGAATAGCCACCTTTGAAAACAAAAAAGTTAGCTTCCACAAAGATATGGGACTAGTTTCTCAAGTCTTCAAAGAAGAAATATTAGAGGAACTCAAGGGAAATTTAGCGATCGGTCACACGCGCTATTCGACAACAGGCTCTAGTCTGAAAGTGAACGCTCAGCCAGCAATAGTTGAAACCAGTTTAGGTCCTGTTGCTCTAGCTCATAACGGTAACTTAGTCAATACCAATCAACTGCGTCAGAAATTAGAGAAACGCAATTGTAACTTTAACACTACAACAGATTCAGAAATGATTGCACTAGCGATCGCCTCGGAAGTCGATCGGGGTAAAAACTGGTTAGAAGCGGCAATAAGTGCATTTCAACTGTGTTCGGGGGCTTATAGTTTAGCAATTGGAACTCCTGCAGGTTTAATGGGGGTTCGCGATCCTAACGGTATTCGACCTTTAGTAATTGGCACCCTAGGAAACAATCCCACTCGTTATGTCATAGCATCGGAAACCTGTGCTTTAGATATCATTGGCGCTGAATACTTACGAGATGTAGAACCAGGAGAATTAGTTTGGATAAGCGAAGCAGGTTTAGCATCTTTTGAGTGGGGGCAAAAACCAGAAAGGAAATTGTGCATCTTCGAGATGATCTACTTTGCCAGACCAGATAGCGTTATGCACCACGAGACCCTATATAGCTATCGGTTGCGTTTAGGAGCACAACTGGCAAAAGAATCCTTTGAAGAAGCAGATTTAGTGATGGGAGTTCCCGACTCTGGAGTGCCAGCAGCGATCGGTTTTTCTCGTCAATCTGGTATTGCTTACGGAGAAGGGTTAATTAAAAACCGCTACGTCGGACGCACCTTTATACAACCTACCCAGAGTATGCGCGAATCAGGCATTCGCATGAAGCTCAATCCCCTCAAAGATGTCTTAGGAGGAAAAAGAATCGTTATAGTTGACGATTCCATTGTTCGAGGTACAACTAGCCGTAAAATAGTCAGAGAGCTGCGAGAGGCTGGTGCAAAAGAAGTCCACATGCGCATTTCTTCCCCCCCAGTGACTCATCCCTGTTTTTATGGCATCGATACAGACAATCAGAATCAGCTTATTGGTGCTACTAAGTCCGTAGAAGAGATAGCTGCACTTATTGGGGTTGACTCTCTTGCCTATCTTAGTTGGAAGGGAATGTTAGAAGTGACTGGAGAAGATCCTAACAGTTTCTGTTCTGCTTGTTTCACAGGTGAATATCCTATTGCCGTTCCCGATTTACTCAAACGTTCTAAATTGATGTTAGAAGAGTTGAAAGTCTAAAAGTAACAAACGACACTAAAAATTAGTAGAAAATATTTCAGTAGAGACATTCAATGCAATGTTTCTACTGTATTTTTTATGGCAAATTCAGCCAATATGCCGAAGCTGTTCAACTCCATGAAAAAATAAGATTGAAGAGAAATGGTAATTGCAGAAAAAACACTCCAATAATAAGTTATTAAATGTCCGATCGACTAATTTTTGCTCTATTTTAAAAGCAATTTTTATGCGATAGATAAACTTAAAAATGTGTGATTTTTAGGCACGATAAATTAATTTAATTCTCTAAAAAAATATCATTAAAAATGAAAAATAATATTTGGAGTGCCCTAGTAGGACTAGGATTGTTACTCTCAAGTACAGCTTGCCAACCCAACACGGAGACTAAACAACCCTTACAGAAAAAGCAAGCAAACACGGCCACTATAGAAACAAATATTGTCAGCAACCTTACTCCTAAGCAAGAAGAATGGTTAAAAGAAGCAAAATTAGGAGAATATGCTCCTGAAACTCAAGATTGGGAAAAGATCGAAGCAGCAGCAAAAAAAGAAGGCAAAGTAGTTATCTATTCAGGTTCATCTCGAATATTTAAAATACAAGAAGCATTTAAGGCAAAATATGGCATAGATATTGTTGCTTATGACACCCCTTCCGACATTCAATTAGAAGAATTGCGACGCAGTCATAAACAAGGCCTTTATGAAGTAGATGTCATTTATAATAACGACATTTCGGCGATCGCCAACGAATTTTTGCCTCACGGTTTAGTTTGGAATTTCGTACCCGATACAGTATCTGACAGTTTGAACCCTAACGAAAAAAATCCCGTACTAGTGCAACGTTGGAGTAGCAGAGTGTTTATTTACAACAGCACCCATTATCCCGATGGAGCCCCCATTGATAACTTATGGGATTTAACAAGGGAAGAATGGAAAGGTAAATTTGTTCTTCCCGATCCGATTCAAACGACAACTGAAGCCAACGTTATCCAATCTATTCTGCAACATCCAGAAGAAATGGCGGCTGCTTACGAGGAGGAATTCGGCGAACCACTGACTATTTCGCCAGAATTAATTGAAATTACTAAAAAAATGTCTCTCCTGGGAGAACCAAACGCAGCTACTGAATGGCTATTTCGCTTAGTCAAAAATAAACCAGTCTTTAGCGATAGTAGCGGTGAGGCTAGCGATGATGTGGGCTATTTTAAGGAAGCTATAGGCATGACTACCTTCAGCAAAATGCGCTGGGTAAAGTCAGGAAAATATGAATGGCAACCAGCCTATAACCTCAAACCCGTATTCGGCGTTTCCTATCCTACATTCTTACTGATTGCCGATCGAGCCCCTCATCCTAACGCTTCCAAACTTTTAATTCGTTTCATGATGGAAGAAGGATTTAAACCGTGGAATGTCCCAGGGGATTATGCTGCTGAACAGAAGATTATGGAAGAGCAGGTGAAACAGTTTGATATTCCCTCTTTCGACGATTTAAATACGTGGTTAGTAGATCCATCTTATGTCTACGACACTAAATATACCTATATCACTCTCTATCGTCTAATCCAGGAATCTCAATAAGGCGATGTGGGTAGGAGGGGTGAGGGGGAAATGTGGTAGAAAAAGCGCATCAT
>JASJDA010000208.1 GCA_030065755.1 Prochloraceae cyanobacterium
ACTTCTGTAGAAAATTCATTGAGGCGATCGACCATTGTGTTAATGGTAGTTTTTAGCTCTAAAATTTCCCCAGATGCTTCGACAGTAATTTTCTTCGATAAATCCCCTTGAGCCACAGCAGAAGAGACTTCGGCTATATTTCGTACCTGGTCGGTGAGATTTGATGCCATTTGGTTGACATTGGTGGTCAATTGTTTCCAAGTCCCAGCGACACCTTCTACTTTGGCTTGACCCCCTAATTTCCCTTCTGTCCCTACTTCTTGAGCCACTCTGGTTACTTCTGTAGAAAATTCATTGAGGCGATCGACCATTGTGTTAAGAGTGTTTTTCAGCTCGAGAATTTCCCCTTGTGCTTTTACAGTGATTTTCTTAGACAAATCCCCTTGAGCCACAGCAGAGGAAACTTCGGCTATATTTCTTACCTGATCGGTGAGATTTGATGCCATTTGGTTGACATTTGTAGTTAAATCTAACCAAGTTCCAGCAACACCTTCTACTTTGGCTTGACCCCCCAGTTTTCCTTCTGTCCCTACTTCTTGAGCCACACGGGTTACTTCTGTGGAGAATTCATTGAGGCGATCGACCATTGTGTTGAGAGTGTTTTTCAGCTCGAGAATTTCCCCCTGTGCTTCGACGGTGATTTTCTTCGATAAATCTCCTTGAGCTACAGCAGAGGAGACTTCGGCTATATTTCTCACCTGGTCGGTGAGATTTGATGCCATTTGGTTGACATTGGTGGTCAATTGTTTCCAAGTTCCAGCTACACCTTCTACTTTAGCTTGACCCCCTAATTTCCCTTCTGTCCCTACTTCTTGAGCCACACGAGTTACTTCTGTAGAAAATTCATTGAGGCGATCGACCATGGTATTAATGGTAGTTTTTAGCTCGAGAATTTCCCCAGATGCTTCGACGGTGATTTTCTTGGACAAATCTCCTTGAGCTACTGCTGTAGTGACTTCACCAATGTTACGCACCTGGTCTGTCAAATTTGCTGCCATCAGGTTAACGTTATCAGTCAGCTCTTTCCAAGTCCCAGCAACACCTTTGACTAATGCTTTACCCCCTAACTTTCCTTCTATTCCAGTTTCTTTGGCTACCTTAATCACTTCGCTAGCAAAGCTGTTGAGACTATCTACCATTTGATTGATGGTTTCTTTCAGTCTTGCTAATTCCCCTTCAGCTTCCACTGTAATTTTCTGATTGAGATCGCCGACACTGATAGCAGTGGCAACTTTAGCAATATTTCGTACTTGCTTGGTGAGATTTGCTGCCATTATATTGACGTTATTTGTCAAATCTTTCCAGATCCCAGATACTCCTTGAACTTTTGCAGTTCCCCCTAGTTTTCCTTGGGTTCCGACTTCGCGAGAGATGCGAGTCACTTCACTAGCAAAAGCGTTGAGTCGATCGACCATTGTGTTGACGATCGTGGCGATGCGAAGAAATTCCCCCTTTAAAGGTTTTCCTTCAATTGTTGTGGGAAGTTTCTTAGATAAATCTCCATCAGCTACCGTCTCTAATACTTTTCCTACTTCTATAGTTGGCTTGGCTAAGTTATCGATCAGTTCATTTATTGAATTGATACTAGTTTTCCAGGAACCTTTACTTCCTACAAGGGTCGATCGCTCGCTTAACTTACCTTCACCTCCAACTAGTTGGCTGACTCGCTTTATCTCCTTGGCGAAATTTTCGTTTGCGATCGCCATTTCATTGAATACGGTGGCAACTTCACCTAAGCCATTGTTTTCTGGAAGACGAACGCTAAAATCGCCGTCTCTAGCTGCTTTGAGAGCATTTAATAAAAGTTCTAGAGATTGGCTATCTGCTTGAGACTCATTAGCTTGTGAAGATGCGATCGATTCTTTGGAAAACGCAGCCATTTCCTCTTCCCCTTGATTAATTTCTTCTTCTTGGAAAAAAACTGAACGACCTGGTTTGCGATTTTTTTCAATAGTCACTCTTAATCTCTCCCAACTGTTAATTTTTACTCGATAAAGTCTCGTGCTAAATAATTAGCGATTTCCCCATAAGCTTTTCCCAGAGCACTAGTAGGGGCATAATCAGATATTGGCAATCCTTCTTGTTGCGATCTATAAACTAATAGAGAATCTGGCACGACAAACAATGTATGAGACATTGCTTTAACTGTAGATTGTATTTCTTCTGAAGCACCTGGTTTAGAAGACTTTTTCGCTTTAGATCCTGACTTTATATATCTATTTAAAACTATTGTGAATTGCTCGATATAATGACCCGTCATTTCTTCAATATCGCGACAATATATTTTGAGGTTTTCTAGAGCTTCTAAAGAGAAAATACTAGAATCTATCGGGACAACTAGTCGATCGGCAGCACGTAAACTGTTCAAGATAAATAAGCCCGTATCTGAGGGCGAATCAATTAATATATAGTCATAAAATTTTTTTATTGGCTCTAAAATTCTACTGAGTATTTCTACCCTATTTTTGGTATTTTGCATGAGGATCGAAGCCGCCGCCAAATCCAATTCTGATGGAGCTAAATGCAGATTTTTCACTTCTGTCTCTAGAATAATCTGGGTAATAGATGCACCCAAATTACTTTCACATTGGCGTAAAACAGCATCGTAGATAGATTTTTCTAGAGTTTTTCCTTCAATGCCCAGAGCGGATGTAGCATTGGCTTGAGGGTCAAAATCTACTACTAATACCTTACTTTTATCCTGTTTTTTAGCCAGGTACCCAGCAATATTAATACAAAGTGTAGTTTTCCCAGAGCCACCTTTAAGATTGACAAAAGCAATAGTTTTGGTCATGTAATATAGTCGGTTAACTAGAAAATTCATTCTAGTTTTTTGTAACCAATAGTCAATACTATATTAAAGGGCAAGATGGCAAAAGGGTCAATAATCTGAGGAGATATTAATTTTTTTTATTCTAGTTCTTCTAAGGCACTCAGCAAATTCTTGAAGGAATCCACCTGGAAAATGAGAATGATATCTCCTTTAATTTCTAGCTCCTTAACTTCAAAACAAGTTGTTGCTAGGATGACAGGTGAGTTGCTCTTCGTTTCTTTCGATAATACAATAGTATCAATATTACCCTCTGTATAGAAGGGAAGTAAATAACGCATCGGAGTTTGCAGTATATTACTAATCGAACCTATAACATTATTGAGAAGGATATTTCCGACCTCGGTGAGAGTGCCAATCTTGAGTAAATTAAGCTTAGAACTTTCTGGTTTCTCGTCGGTGAGCAAGGATACCAAAGTTACTGCACTTTCTTTAGGAAAAATTAGGTTAGCATTGCCGATAAATGATTCCTGGAAGTTAAGCTGCACCACGGAAAGGGAATCTTGTTGAAAGTTTTCAACTAATTGATTTTCCAACTCAACCATGGGTAATATTTTAATGAAAGGAACCCGCAACTGGATGGGAAATTCAATCATTTCATTAAGTGTTCCTGCAGCTTGACCCACACCAATGTTAATCAGCTCTGTTAAGATATCTAACTGCTCGGATGTTGGTTTCACACTCTTTCTCCTTTGAATCTTGACCATTTCTGGGTCTCAGCAAAACTCAAAGGGTGGGGTTTCCCAATACCATAACCTTGCGCATAATCAACCCCCAAATTTCGCAATTCTTCTAAAGTAAGTTCGTTTTCAACTCCCTCAGCAATTGTCTCGATCGCCATCACGTGAGCAATCCGATTAAAGCTATCGATAATAGCACGATTTACTGGATCGTTATTTAAGTTGTTGACAAAACTTCGATCGATTTTTAAGTAATCTACAGGGAGGTTTTTCAGATAAGCTAGAGAACTCATCCCGCTACCAAAATCATCTAAAGCAAAGCGAAACCCAAGCTGCTTGAGAGAGTTAATAAATTGCGCGGCTTTATTTAAATCGGCGATCGCTGTAGTTTCAGTGATTTCAAAACAGATTGTTTCTGGTGCAATCTGGTATTGTGCGAGTCGATCTTGAATAAAACGGAGAAAGTGCCCGTTGTTAATAGTAGCACCAGAGATATTGATCGCGTATATGCTCTCACACCTTATTTTTTCCTGGGATTGTTTTAGGCAATAATTAGAGTAGTTAGCCAAAAAAGTCTTAATTACCCATCGATCGACAGCTGGCATCAAGTCGTAACGCTCTGCTGCAGGAATAAAAGCCATTGGTGGCACTAGAGAACCTTTTTCATCTATCAAACGCAGTAAAATCTCATAGTGAAAAGGTTCACTATTTTGGGCGAGTGGTATAATCTTTTGGCAGTACAAGCGAAAGCGATTTTCTTCTAAAGCCCGATTAATCCTTACTGTCCATCGCCTTTCTGAACGTTGCCGTGCTAGCTCTTTATCGTTGATTCGATAAATATGCACGCAGTTGCGACCTTTGTTTTTGGCTGCATAACAAGCAGCATCCGCAGCACTGAGTAAACTTTTTAAGTCTTGAGTATCAATATTAATTTCTATTAAGCCGATACTGACACCAATATTAAAAGTTTTGTTTTCCCAAGTAAAACGAAAATCTCGAATGATTTGCAAGAGATTGTTTGCAATTTTCTCAGCTTGTTCGAGGGGGCAATTATACAGTATCAGTCCGAATTCATCCCCTCCTAAACGGGCTAAAATATCGCTGGAGCGAATTTTTTGCTTTAATATAGCACTTAATTGAATGAGTAGCTCGTCTCCAGCAAAGTGACCGCAGGTATCGTTGACGACCTTAAATTGGTCTAAATCTAAGTAGCAGAGCGCATTTTCTGTCTCAGTTTTTTTGGCGGTTACTATGGCTTCTCTCAAACGCAGCTCGAATTCCCTGCGATTAAATAATCCCGTCAGGGAATCGTGAATTGCTTGCCAAGATAATTGACGGGATAAAGTCCGAGATTCAGTAATATCGTGAAAAACTAGCACCGTACCAATTAATTTACCCTGGCGATCGTGAATTGGTGCTGCTGAGTCAATAATCGAATATTCAGTCCCGTCACGAGCAATGAGCAAAGTGTAATCGGCTAAGCCAACAATCCTATTGTGTTGTAATACTGTTTCAATCGGATTTTCTACTACCTCGCGGGTAAATTCATGAACAATCTGAAATACTTCAGCTAATGGCAGTCCAAAAGCTTCTTCATATTTCCAGCCAGTTATTTGTTGGGCGATCGGGTTTAAATATTTAATTTTGCCTTCTGAATCGGTAGTAATTACCGCATCTCCGATCGATTTTAATGTAACTTGAGCCAACTCTTTTTCTTCAAATAAAGCTTGCTCTATACGTTGGCGCTTTTTAAATTCTTTTTGATAGTCTTGGATAATATGGGTTAAATCTGTAACATCTTGAAGAGACATGAGACCGTAAAAACCTTCTCCCTCAAAAGCTGGTAAGGAGGTAACAACGATCTGATATATGGGGTGTCGAGCATTTTCTAAGGGCGATGAAATAATAGATTCGTGTAACTGGGGTGAAAAAATTGCTGGATAACCATTTTCAAAAACATTCTTCAATTGAGCCTGATACTTAGATAGATTGAGTTTAGGAAAACGATCGAGTATATTTGTGCCGACGATTTCTTTTTTAGTGATTTTCGTCCAATTTTCAAGGCAAATATTCCAAAAAAGAACGCAAAAATCTTGCCGAAGCAAACACAAACCTATAGGAACATAGTCAAGGAATTTAAATTTATTTTTTGCTATTTCAATATTTTTCATGGGTCAAAAAGCAGTTAAATCAACCGTCTTTTCCACGTCTAAAATAAGCAATAGACAATTTTCTAGTTTATAGGCTCCCCGAATCAACTGACGTATTTTACCTGTTAAAGTGTCGGGAGGAGATTCAAACCGATCGTCAGAAACATCGAGAACATCTCCAACCTCATCTACTAACAGGCTAATTATTTCTTCTTCGATTTTCACGACTACGTTAAGGGGCAAACTTTCTCCAGAGTATTCAGGTAAATCTAAGCGGCGGCGCAAATCAATTGCGGTGACGATCTGACTGCGTAAATTAATTAATCCTCCTACTTCTGGAGGAGGTAGGGGAACGCGAGTAATCTGTTGATAGCGAATAATTTCTTGTACTTTTTCTACCTCAATACCAAAAAAAAGTTCTTCTAGAAAAAAGGTACAAAACTGATGTTGTTTGATTAAAGTCGATTCTTGCATATTGTTTTTTGCTGTTGGCTGTTGGCTATTGGCTGTTGGCTGTTGGCTGTTGGCTGTTAGCTGTTAGCTGTTGGCTGTTGGCTGTTAGCTGTTGGCTGTTGGCTGTTAATTATCTCCCCCGCTCCCTTGCTCCCCTGTTCCCCCTCTCCCCCTCTCCCCCTCTCCCCTGCTCCCCTGCTCCCCTGCTCCCCAAACTAACTATACTCTCGACAAAGCAACCGATCGATCTTGCTGGAAAACATAAGGAAGAGCCTTTTTAATTACTGCTTCAACATCGAGAAGTTCGGTAACTTTTCCCTGAATCACTGCAGCATATTTAATTTCTTCCTGGGTCGCAGCACCTTTAACACTGATTCGCTCCTCTACAATATCGACAATATTTTCGACTAGTAGTCCCGAAAGATTTTTCCCTAAAGAAACTACTACTACTTGTATTTTACCGTCTACACTAGGGACGGAGAAATCGCGATCGACATTATTGTCCAAAATACTAGATAGGTAGATCAGAGGCAAAATTTCCTCGCGATATTGGAGTACCTTTTGCTGACCGATTCTCTCTACAGCTTCTTGGGGAAATTCCTCCAGACGAGCTACCTGAGAAAGAGGAATAGCCATGCGTCGATTGTCGGCTCCTTCAAACAGCAATAGCATTTGAGTTTCATCTCCATATTGCTCTTGCTCGGTATTTTCAGCAATTATAGATGAACTCTGTTTATCAGAAAGCAACTCGGCGCTTTGGGCAAGACCTTGCACGTCTAAGATCAAAGCTACTTTACCATCCCCGACGATCGTCGCACCAGCAAAACAGGAAATATGCTTGAGCTGTTTTCCCAGGGGTTTAACTACTATTTCCTGGGTATCGTTAATAGAATCTACCACTAATCCGAAGGATTTATTAGTGGCTTGGAGAACTACTATATTTAGGGTTTCGTGGTTATCAGCGCTACTGTTACACTCAGAGGTATCTAGCTTTAGTTCTTTATTTAAATAAACTAGGGGTAACAGTTTTCCCCGCAGGCGATGAACTGGAGCTCCGTGAACCATTTCTACACCTTTGCGGGCTTGTTCTCCTTCTAGACGCACCAATTCGAGAAGATTTACTTGAGGAATGGCATAGCGATCGCCCCCAGTGGTAACGATGAGGGTGGGAATAATGGCTAAAGTTAGGGGTATTTTGAGTTTAAAGCTGGTGCCTCGACCTAAATTACTGTAAATATCGATAGTACCCCCAATTTTCTCTAAATTAGTTCGCACTACGTCCATTCCCACCCCGCGACCCGATAAATTGGTGATTCGCTTGGCGGTGGAAAAACCTGGAAGAAAAATCAGGTTGAGCGCTTCTCGAACATTGAGACGAGCAGCTCGATCGCTGGTAATCAGACCTTTTTCGATCGCTTTCAACTTGAGTTTTTCTGGATCTATTCCCCCTCCATCATCCCCAATCTCAACGATTACATAGCCACTTTCGTGAAAAGCTCGCAGCAATATCTTTCCTGAGGCTGGTTTACCTGCAGCGAGGCGAGTTGGAGTACTTTCTATACCGTGATCGACGCAGTTGCGGACTATGTGAGTTAGAGGGTCGCCGATCGCCTCGATCAAGGTTTTATCTAGTTCGGTGTCTTCTCCTTCCATCTCCAATTGCACTTGCTTGCCTAAATTTATAGCCAAGTCTCTTACTAAGCGGGGAAATTTGTTCCAGATAGTCCGGATGGGTTGCATCCGAGTCTTCATTACTCCTTCCTGCAACTCCGTAGTTACTAAGTCCAAACGGGAAGACGTATCAGCTAATGCAGTGTCGTTTTTTTGATTGGTGAATTCTAAGATCTGATTTCTACATAAAACCAATTCCCCCACCAAATTCATTAACTTATCCAACACGTCAACGTCAACCCGAACGGTTTTATCTACTATGCTGGAAGATTGATAAATAGTTAAATTTTCCTCTTCTTCTGGTGTCTCTTCTGATGTCTCTTCTTGTAAATTTCTAGATTCTTCTAGCCCGTGCAACTTTTCCACCAGAGCCTTATAATCTCGATCGCCCTCTTCCCCAATCGATTCGAGGCTGGTCAGAATTTGCTTGACAGAATCGACGACTTGTAGTAGAGAGCTGGTAATTTCGGGGTTGAGGGATAATTGACGATCGCGCAGACGAGTGAGCAAGTTTTCTCCAGCATGAGCCACCGATTCCAACTTTTCCAGAGCGAGAAAGCCGCAGTTACCTTTAAGAGTATGGAGATTCCGATAGATCCGGTTAATTAATTCTTCGTCAGTTGGGTTTTGCTCTAGAGCAACTAAATCCCCTTCGATCTGGTTGAGATTGTCGTTACTTTCGACTAGAAACGCCTTTAAATCTTCATCAATTTCCATTGTTTTCTTCTTTTGTTTAGAAGTAGCAAATTCGATCTTTGACTAATGAGATTGCTTGTTGGGAGTTGACCGGTTGAGAGAATAAATAACCTTGTGCGTAGTTGCAGCCCATACTCCTAAGATTTTCCAGTTGTTCTGTTCGATCTACTCCCTCTGCAACTACATTTAAGTCCAAGCTATTTGCTAAGTGTACAATTGCTCTAACCAATTCTGGTTTTTTGGGGCTAGTACACATTTGGACAATAAAGGAGCGATCGATTTTTAAAGTATCAATAGGAAAATATTGCAGTCTACTCAGAGAAGAATAGCCCGTACCGAAATCATCAATATATACTCTTATCCCTAGGGCCTTTAACTGAGACAACTTGTAAGCGGCGGACTCGACATCATTGATAATTAGGGTTTCAGTAATTTCAAGATGCAGATTTTTCCCTGACAAACCAGTCTCAAGCAATATTTTTTTAATATTATTGACAAATCCAGGTTGAGCAAATTGTAGCCCAGCTACATTCACGCTGATAGCAATTTTTTCATCTACTAAACCTTGAGTCTGCCAGCATCTTAGGGTCGAACAAGCTTCTTGCAAGACCCATTCACCGATAGCAACAATTAAATTAGTTTCTTCAGCAATAGGGATAAATTCACCAGGAAAAATTATACCTCTTTCGGGATGCTGCCAGCGCACGAGAGCCTCAAAGCTTTCAATTGTACCCTCGCACAAAGAGATTATTGGTTGATAGTTAAGTAATAGCTCAGAACGTTTTATAGCCCATCGCAGGTCTGTTTCTAATTTTAATTTGCCTTTGATAGTAGTATACATACTACTATCAAAAGTTTTATAGCCAGCCTTACCGCTATTTTTAGCTTCGTACATAGCCAGGTCAGCATCTCGCATTAGCTCTTCTATACTTTGATAGGGTTCGCCTGTTGCTCGATCTCGACACAGAACAATGCCAATACTGGCACTAGGGATGTAATCTTGCTCCTCTAACTTAATGGGTGAATTTAGTTTATTTTGAATCCTTTGGGCGATGGTAGTGGCATCCTCTAAATGCTGAATATCACTTAAAAGAATACCGAACTCATCTCCACCTAAGCGAGCAATGGTATCGTACTCGCGTATGCATTCTTTTAGTCGAAGACCGATTTCAATCAACAATCGATCGCCAACTAAATGACCCATGCTATCGTTCACTAGTTTAAATCGATCTAGATCGATAAACAAAACAGCGAACAAGGTCTCTGTATTGCGACGAACCCGATCTAAGGCATCTCGAAGCCGATCTTTAAACAGAGAGCGATTTGGTAAGTTAGTAAGTCCGTCGTAAGCAGCGCTGTAAAATAGCTTTTCGTCTGTCTGTTTGCGGACTGTAATATCTTCTAGGGTTCCTTCCAAATAAACAAGCTCTCCCCTAACATCTCTAACAGCACGAATATTTTGAGAAATCCAGATAGTCGAGCCATCTCGATGATAAACCTCGGACTCGAACTCTAAAATTTTCTCAGATTGCTCTAGGAGAGAAATCAATCTGCTGTAGTTTTTGGGATCGACGTAAAGTTGACTTTGAATATCGGTGAGATTTGCGATCGCTTCTTTTGGGGACTCATAGCCCAAAATCTTTGCCATTGCTGGGTTAGCATCGAGCAAACTGCCATCGGTATGGATTTGAAAAATACCTTCGATCGCATTTTCAAAGATACTGCGGTATTTAGTTTCTGCTTGTTTGCGTTTTGTAATTTCGAGGTAAAGTTCCTGATTAGAATTAAATAGTGAGGCGGTACGTTCTCGTACTTTTTCTTCTAGGGATTGGTTTAGTTCTTTGAGGTTTTGTTCGCTTTCCTTGAGCCGCTTTAGTACTTGCGATCGTTCTAAAGCGTAACGTATAGCTCGCCAAATGAAATAAGTATTACTTTGTTCCTTAAATAAATAATCTTGGGCTCCCAATGCTAAAGCTTCTAGGGCAAACTTCTCGTTATCGTAGCCTGTAAGTACAATGAGGGGAATGTGTGGCAGGCTTTGGCGAAATGTTATTACAGTATCTGAACCACTGGAATCGGGGAGGTTGAGGTCTAATAAAACCAAGTCAATAGGATCGTTTTGACAAATCTCGATCGCTCGATCGAGCAAAGCTGCTTTTCTCAATTGCCAGTCGTCTAAGTTAGAATCAGAAAAACTTTTATTCAATAAGTAAACATCGGCAGGATTGTCTTCTACCAGAAGAATATTAACGGTTTTTTGCTTGGTATTAGACATAAATTCTTAATAGCCACAATTATCATGGTGACTATAGACTTCAATAATAATTGATTTTCCTTTCTTTTATAATAAGATATTGCTTTGTTAGAAGTTATTTGTCAACAAGCTTAAAAGTTGCCCTCTCCATGCCTATAAAAGATCGGGATTTTCAGTACATTCGCACGCTGGTGCGATCTCGCACTGGTGTAGTGCTAACAGAAGATAAAACATATCTCGTCGAGTCCCGTTTGGCATTTTTAGTTAAGGAAGCTGGGGTAAGTTCTCTAGAAAAACTGTTAGTCAAGTTGCAAAGCGAGTCTTTTAGCACTCTGCACCAGCACGTCATCGAAGCAATGATGACTACAGAAACTCTCTTTTTCCGCGATATCGAACCCTTTGAAGCCCTTAAAGAATTCTTACTTCCAGAACTCATCGAAAAAAGACAGAGCCAAAGAAATCTTAATATTTGGAGCGCTGCTTGTTCTAGCGGTCAGGAACCCTATAGTATTGCCATGTTAATTAGGGAAAAATTTCCCCAGCTTGCTAGTTGGAAAATCTCTTTAATTGCCAGCGATATCTCTAGCAAGATGCTAGATCTTGCTCGTACAGGATGCTACAATCAACATCAAATTAGCAGAGGATTGCCTGTGGAACTAGTGGACAAATACTTTCATCGCCTGGGCACGGAATGGCAAATCGATCGTCAGATCCGCCACATGGTAGAATTTCACCAGTTTAATATTTTAGAAACTTGGCCTCTATTGCCAGCAATGGACATTATTTTCTTACGCAATGTCTTAATCTATTTTGACGTTAGCACTAAGAAGGAAATATTAGCAAAAGTAAGGCAGTTATTGCGACCTGACGGCTACTTATTTCTAGGTGGAGGAGAAACCACCATTAATTTAGACGATGGTTTTGAACCAGTAAAATTGAATAAGGCAATTGGCTATAGATTGCGGAAAATATAGAACGTCAAATAAACCAGAGAAATTAGGTGGCTTTAATTTTAATTGCGGAAGAGTCAGCAACTGAGCGCCAAAGACTTCGCCAAATTCTAGAAGCTCGAGATCACGTTATTGTCGAAGCGGATAACGCCTCCTATTGTTTGGAACTGATTGAAGTTCACAGGATAGATGGGGTTGTGCTGAATGCATTAATGTCTGGAATTGAAGATTTTGAACTGTTTCAAAACCTCCAGAAAAGGAATATTCCAGCGATCGCTATTTCAAAGACTCCTCAAGAAACAGCGACTCAGCACTCACTAACACGAGGAACCTCGGCAGTTTTGAAGGAGTTTCCCTCAGCCGACGAACTACACCAGACCATCACATCTGTTCTCGGTGGGGACGATCTAGAACCATCATTCCCACCCGAACCTCAGCATTCTCAAACCTCAGCAACAAATCAGTTAGTACCTTTAAGCATCAATACTTTAAAAAATCTGATTGGCATTGGCATCGATCGAGCAGCAGAAATTTTGAGTGAAATGACAGATTGTCCAATTCACTTTGAGATTCCTAAGTTTGAAAAAATAACACTTGACTCCTTGCTACCTAAGCTGGAGTCAACTTTGGGTACCAAGCCAATTTGCGCGGCTCAGTTACCTTTCACGGGGGGATTTTCTGGTCTTGCTCAGCTCTTTTTTCCCAGACGCAGCAGCGAACTGCTTACCGAAGCGATCGCGGGGGAAGAACCAGGAAGTCCTGATTTTGAGGAAGCCAAACAAGAAATGCTAACCGAAGTAGGCAATATTGTTCTCAATAGTGTAATTGGCACTATCGGCAATGCTATGACTGAAGGAATAGAATTTCACGTCCCTATCTATATAGAGGACTCGATTGATAATTTGTTATTTGCTACTCTTGAGCAAGATCCGCAAAATAAATCTTTCGGACTTGCTGGGAAATCGATTGTCCTCTTAGCCCAAGCTGCTTTTGAGATCCAACAACTCCAAATTGTTGGCGATATTATTCTGTTTTTTAGATTAGATGAAAAACATTAACACTTCAAATGTCAGCATCGAAATCCTCGATTGCGTTCCAGTAGGTTTGTGTTTGCTAAGGAAAGATTTTGTCGTCCTTTTTTGGAACTCTTGCTTAGAGACTTGGACTAAAATCCCTAGAACCGAAATAGTTGGTACAAATATAAACGATCGTTTTCCTCATCTCCATCTACCTAAGTACCAGCTTCGCTTCAAAAAAGTTTTTCAACAAGGAGTTACAGCTATATTTTCTCCTCAGCTACACGAACCTCTAATTCCCTGCCTTTTGCCCAATGGCAAACAACGCATACAACATACTACGGTCAATCCCGTACCTGCATTTGAGGGAGAGGGTTTCTACGGTCTATTAGCTATTGAAGACGTGACCAATGCTACGTCAATGCTAACCATGTATCACAAAGAGCTAAAAGAGCGCAAACAAATACAAGAAGAATTAGAGAGTTCCAATGCCGAATTAGAACAGTTTGCATACATTGCTTCCCACGATCTGCGAGAACCTCTACGCATAGCAATAACTTTTAGCCAGCTATTGCAGCAAAGCTACTCCAAGCAACTCGATGCTGAAGCAGATAAAATTATCAATTTTATTGTCGACGCAGCAAGGCGAATGCAGGCGTTGATTACTGATATATTGGAATATTCCCAAGTCAACAAAAACAAACAACGATTCGAGCCCACAGACTCTCAAGAGGTTCTAGAGACAAGTTTGTTGAATTTAAAGCTTCTGTTGGAAGAGACTGAAGCTATAGTAAAGGTAGAAACCCTACCAAAAGTGATAGGGGATAAATTGCAGTTAGTTCAGCTTTTTCAGAACCTACTTGACAACGCCATTAAATATCGCAATAGTAACCAAATCCCAGAAATTGAGATTGGGGCTAAAGCTGAGAATGGTAAGTGGTTGTTTTGGATTAAAGATAATGGGATTGGCATCCCTTCTCAATATTTTGAGCGAATCTTTAAGATTTTCCAGCGCCTCCACAGCAGGGAAGAATATCCTGGCACTGGTATTGGACTAGCAATTTGTCAAAAAATTGTCCGAGGTCACGGAGGTGAAATCTGGGTTGAGTCGGAACCAGGAAAAGGAACGACTTTCTTCTTTACCCTTCGGGGTAAAGAAAGTTCCCCTAATTAATCAACTTAATAAACTTTAGCTAACCAATTACAATCTATATTTAGTTAACATAAATTCAATTTTGATAATGGCGTTAATTCTTATAGTCGATGACGCAGCTTTTTCGCGACGCATGATCCGCAAAGCCTTGAAAGATGAAAATTGTGAAATCATTGAAGCAAGCAACGGGAAAGAATGTCTGGACATGGTTGCCGAGCATTCTCCTGATTGTATTTTTCTCGATTTGTTAATGCCAGAACTCGACGGTTTTGGAGTTCTCGAGAAGCTCAAGGAACAAGAATCTAAAATTCCTGTAATTGTTCTCTCCGCAGATATCCAAGAAAGTTCCCGTCAGCAATGCGTCGATCTAGGAGCCTTTAATATGCTGAAAAAGCCGCCCAAAGCACCAGAAATCCAAGAAGCTCTTCGACAAGCTCTCAAAAAATAAAGAGGAGAGTCAAAAATTGAAAATCACAGCCGATCGATTAGATGCCTTAACAGAAGTGATTAACATTGGTGTGGGTCAAGCAGCAGCTATGCTTAATGAAATGATTGAATACCCCATTCGGTTGCAAGTGCCTTGGATAGGCATCATATCGAGAGAAAACTTGCAACAGGAACTGGGTAAACGCCTCGGAGAAGAAAAGCTTGCTGCAGTCCAGCTCGAGTTCGACAATTCATTGGTAGGTAATGCCCAATTAGTCTTCCCAAAAGAAAGTGCAGTAACTCTTGTCTCCGTTCTCACCGGAGAAGAACCCCAAAGTCCCGATCTAGATCTGTTCAAAATTGGGACCCTCACAGAGGTAGGAAATATCGTCCTTAACGGTGTTATGGGGTCAATTTCCAATATGCTACAGAAATCAATGTCCTATTCCGTTCCTACCTATATAGAAGATAAATTTATTTATCTTCTACCCGTTGAGGAGGAGCGATCGCAAACAACTGTACTTTTGGGGGAAACTCGTTTCACTGTGGAGGAGTTGCAACTTCAAGGAGATATTATCCTCTTTTTTAATTTAGGTTCATTCGATATTTTACTGAGTTGCTTAGATGATTTGTGCTAATTCGCTCTAGTTTGAGAAGCACGCAACTGTCCGCAGGCTGCATCTGCTTCTAATCCACGGGAATAGCGAACGCTAACGGCAATATGTTTCTCTTGGAGTATCTCAGCAAAGGCTTTAATCCTTTGTTTGTCAGGACGTTGATAGTCAACTTCTTCAATGGGATTGTAAGGAATTAGGTTGACGTGAGTTTGAAATCCCCGCAAATGTTTTGCTAATTGATGGGCATTTTCTGGCAAGTCATTAACCCCAGCTAAGAGAATATATTCAAAACTAACTCT
>JASJDA010000023.1 GCA_030065755.1 Prochloraceae cyanobacterium
ATCAGGAAATGGTATTGATTTATCTTCAAGAGAAAGTATGACATAGTAACCGTCAGCTTTTCGTATTATAGTAGCAGTTTTAATCTTAAAACCATTGGGAATAGGTCGATATTGAATAAACCTTACTTCCCCTATTTTGGGCAACTTTATTTTTTTGCCATTAATACAGTCTTGCTTTATTTGAGGGTAGGTAAAGGAGTGATATCTACCCATACCCTTAAATCTTGGTTTGCCAGATCGCTTACCGCTACTGTCTCCTTTTAGCCATCTATCAAAAGTTAATTTAACTCTTTTGATAACATCCTGAAGAACTTGTGAATGGATACTCTTGTATTCAGGAAATAATTCTTTAGTATTGATTAAATCTTTCTTTTGACTGTAATAATTGGGGTTATCTTTAAGCTGTGGTAGATGACAAATAAAAGGGCAAGAATTAATATTAGTTCTATTTTGTTCGTACCAGTTAAATCGCTCACCTAGTCTATAATTGTATTGACGACGCAACAAATTAAGCCAATTTTCAATGACTTCTATTTGTTGTTTGTTAGGTCGTAATTTATACTGGTAAGCTACTCTCACAATTATTCAAAAAGCTTTTAGGCAATACCTGTATTTTACCAGATTTATTTACTTTAAAAACTTGATATATTAAAGTTTTAAACAAGCTGTTATATTTAAGATATAAACAACAATTTCTCGCGATTCATCTCGAAAGATGTATTTATTTTTATAGGGAACCCTTTTACTTATAATCTTATAACTCCGCAGTTAACTTAACTGCTATAGAAGGGTTCCCTATAAAAATACAATCATTGTTATGCTGACCGCTATCGCGGTACAGACGTGAGATGAATCGCGAGTCGAGCTAATATAATTTAATAAGACCGAGTGGGGACGAGTAAATTCTATCGACTTAATCCATAAGCGAAATACATGAATCGAGCTGAAATTAGTATCAGAAAAAGTATTGTCAGTCGATCGCCCCAAGTAAGTTGCTTAGCAACAGACAAACGGCAAGTACAATAGCTAAGCGGTGCTAATACCCCCAACTCAATCAATAAGTTGTAGTAAAGATAATAGTTAGAAAGGTGCAATTTTCCTGCACTTGGCAAAACTCCAAAGGACAATTTAAAAATTTGCGAACTTAGGGGCCACAAAAGTGGTAAGGGAGTGACTCCTACCAGTAGATCGAGAATTATTTGGGAAAAACCGATCGAGCTAACTTGTAGTCCAGCTATCAAAAGATCGCGCTTGCGCAGCCCCCATATCCACAAAAATAGAGTCGTTAAAATAGGTAAAATTTGACAACTCAATAGAGAGTGGGTGATTCTCAATCCCTCATGAGCGGATGAATGGAGAGCAGGAATAAAAGCATCGAGATCTGGAGCAACTGCAACTAAAATTAGCCATCCAAGCCACAAAAGGCGATCGAGTTTTGTTGGAGTCTTATGAGGAGAAAATCCGATCGACTTGTGAATTGTCCATGCTGCTAAACTATGACCGATGAAAGAAGACATAAGCTGTTTATTGAACTGGATGTTGTCCGTAAAATGGTAGCGCTTGCGACCAGTCAGGACATTTCCCCTGTTGTCGATCGAGATATGCTAATTCGAGGAGGCTAATGACAGTATTTCCTAAGTTAACTGGAGTTTCAATTAACTTGTAGCTCATTTCTAGATTATCTAGGGTTTGCTGCCACTTTTCTGGTGTAGTGGTCGTATCTGGTAAATATTCTTTTAAACCCATACCGTCAGTAGATGGTTGGTAAATTGCCACAAACAACTGACCCCGTCTTGCTTGCATCTGCACTGCGATCGCCTCCCCATCTTGACATTTTTCTTTTTCTGAGAAAGCTACAGCCTTGAGGCTAGAAATAGCAAACAAGGGAATGTCTAATTGTTGTGCTAAAGTACGGGCAGTGACAACGCCAATGCGAGTAGCAGTAAAGCTACCTGGACCCTTAGCGACAGCAATAAATCCTAAGTCACTCCATGTCTGAGGTTGAAGAAATTCTTTGAGATATTGATGTAAATAAGAAGATAAATCTAGCCCTAATTCCCAAGTTGAAGAGCGAATATCGCCAGCAAAATTAGCGATCGCCAATCCTAAGTCGGGACTAGTAGTATGGAGGGCAAGACCGTATTTTGTCATGGCAATTTATTCCCCCCCATTGATATTTGTTTTAGTTCTAATCCGCGATCGAAAATTTCGTCAATTGCTAGCATTTCACCGTCTTTTGTCATCAATTTATGGTCTTTAGTGGCGCGAATAATTGAACCGTCATCGAGAGTATATTCAAATATTTCTCGTTCTCCTCTAAAGTGCCATTGAGCTATAGGTTGAGTATAAATGTAGCCATTACTATCTACACTGTAAACAGTGCAATCTATTTTTTCTTCAACTATCTTGCCGATCGCCATTACTCCATATTCTACAGTCAGAATTTCCGTATCATAACTCAAACAATATTCGGCAAATTTTGTCATTTGTTCGTATAAATTTTCAGCAATTTCTTTACTTACCCCATTCTTGGTTGCACCATCAATAAACTTATCTCTATGCTTTTGCATCTCCGCTACTTTTTTCTTACCCATAGCGCGACGCAATAGGTCTGCTTCACCCAAAGAATATCCTGCCAAATCTTGAGCCATTTTCATAATTTGCTCTTGATAAACTAATACGGCGTATGTTTCTTGGAGAATAGACTCTAATAGGGGATGGTCGTATTTAATTGGTTCTCGACCGTGTTTGCGATCGATAAAGATAGGAATTAAACCCGCATCTAATGGCCCTGGTCGATAGAGAGCTAAAATAGAAGAAATATCTTCAATGCCAGAAGGCTTTAAATCTTTTACTATCTGACGCATTCCATCAGATTCTAATTGAAATATGCCTTCTAAATCTCCTCTTTCTAGCAGCTTGTGAGTTTTTCCTATATCTTCTGGTAGTTTTTTAAGTTGTCCTTTAGCAATAATTTGTAAAGCTTTTCTTTCTTCTAAAGGTAAGTTATCTAAATCTAGAAAAACACCTTTATTTTCTTTAATTAAATCTGCTGTTTTTTGTAGAGTGGTTAAATTTTTTAACCCTAGAAAATCCATTTTTAGCAATCCCAGTGCTTCGAGATCTTCCATATAATATTGGGTAATTACAGCACCATCTTTATTTCTTTGTAGCGGCACAATTTCATCTAAAGGTTGAGAAGAAATCACCACACCAGCAGCATGAACGCCGAAGGTTTTGTTAGTTCCTTCCACCCTTATTGCCATATCTACCCAACGACGAACGGGAATTTCACCTACTACTTCTTTATACTTATTTTCAATATTAGCTGTTTCGCTTTCGTATGCTTCTTTAAACTGTACTTCTGGGGTTTTATCGGAAATCATTACCTTGAGTTTAGCTGGTTTTCCTCTTGCTACTGGAATTAGTTTTGACATTCGATCGCGTTCGGAAAAAGGAATACCTAGTACTCTCCCTACGTCTTGAAGTACTGCTTTTGAAGTCATGCGGTTAAAGGTAATAATTTGAGCTACATTATCTTCTCCATATTGTTTAGTCACGTAGTCGATCATTTTATCCCGTTTTTCAATGCAGAAATCTGTATCTATATCTGGCATTGATTTGCGTTCTGGGTTCAAAAAACGCTCGAATAATAGTCCGTGGTGAACTGGATCGATGTTAGTAATTTTTAGAGCATATGCTACCAAAGAACCTGCCGCAGAATTGTGAATTGCTATTGAATTACCTACATAAGAAGTATCTCCAGGAACAGTTATGTCGTAGACTTTACCTTTATATTTCAATCTCTTAGTTTCTTTGATTTTGAGATAGATATACTTCTCATCTATGAAAAAACTATCGTTGCGATAAAACTTCTGTTGTTTGACTCCAATTGGAAACTCTATAAAATCACTGTTCCAGTTCAAAAGTTGCTTACCTGATAATTTCACAGAATATTCGATCGCCCAATTTTCTTGCTTTCTTTTTCCTTTAATAATAGATGCCCAGTATCCAAAACGTGCTAGTAGTAGTCTTAATTGTGATGCTAGAGTTGTAGAGGTAGTAGTGTATTTAATAGTTGTAGTTTTTTCTTTGTTTCCTGAATATCCATCTCCTCTAAAAAGATAGGCAACTAAAGTTTTAGTATATTCGGACTTGCCTTTAAGAATAATTTCAGCAGGTATCTGCTTATAGTTGGCTCCTTTTCCAGACAATGCAGTTAAAAATTCTCCAACAATTGTAGAATAACTAATAATTTGTATGGAGTTTTTTGTTTTATGAGGAATGATTTTACTCTCTAACTTAAAAACTCGCTGTAAAAGTTGGCAAATTTCATTAGCATAATCTATTTCATTACTGGAAAGTCCAAAACCAACCGCACATTCTCTTTCTCCTAGTCTAGACCAACCTTCAGCAATATAATATCCCAAAAGTTTAGCAAAATCTGCATCAAAAGGTATGTATCTAGGAATCTTTTTGGTAGCTAAATTATTGGTTCCTATTTCATACCATAGAAATTTTTTGTCGTATCTAAGATGTTCTTTTTGTGGGACAAATTCAAGGAGATCGAAACAAATTTCTTCTTCTGTTGAATTGACTCTAGGAAAAACAACAAAGTCATTTTTTGTGATGTTGCCAGCTTCAACCCATTTTAATTGATAATTTTTATATGGTTTTTCAGAACAGTAACGATTGCCAGAAGGTTGGCAGACATTTGCTATTTTAATGGAATTAACAATACAATCTTTACTAACAATTGCCCAGACTTTATGATCTGAAGTCAAAGATAATTCTTCGTTAGAAACTTGAATTTTTACTATCTCTTCATCACAATCGTATTCGTGCTTTTTAGTAACAGTTTGAATGTTACCTTGATGGGTAATTACCTGTTGTCCTACCTGAATATTTTTAATATAAATTTCTTGTCCGTGAGATAGCATCACCTTAGTTTTTCCGAGAAGACAACCTCTTCCTGGACCCACGGGTATATTGTTATCTCTAGCATATTTAATGTAGTCCCACACTACTAAAAAATAAGTAGAAAAACCCATCTGTTGCATCATTTTTAGTTCGTATTCCAGTCTTTGTTTGTAAACTGGATCGATTTCTTCATGAGTGCGACATTTGAGACGCTCTTTTAGTCCGCACCAGGTAACTTCTTCTAAGTAAGTATCTGCAGTATGTCCGGACGGTACTGGAAAATCAGGAATTCGAGGTTCACCTAAAATATTGTACGGCTCAATTTTTGCCTCAACTTCTAGTGTATTGGCAATTGCTTCTTCTATGACTTCATCTGACAAGTGATCGCGAAATAGTTGCCGCATTTCTTCTGCTGATTTAAGATACTCGGTGCCGCTATAACGCATTCGTTTCTCATCAGTTATTAACTGACCTGTTTGAATGCATAAAAGGGCATCGTGAGCTTCTACGTCATAGCAAGAGATAAAATGTGAATCGTTAGTTGCAACAATTTTTATATCAAGTTTGCGGGCAATTTTAACTATTTCTACATTGACAATTCTATCTTCTTGGGAACCGTGGTCTTGAATTTCTAAATAGTAATCTTCACCAAATATTTTTTTATACCATTTAGCAGTTTCTTTAGCTCCTTTATAATCTCCTTTGAGAATTTTCTGGGGAACTTCACCTCCAAGACAAGCACTGGTGACAATTAAGCCTTCTCGATATTGTTCGAGTAGTTCTTTATTAATGCAAGGACGGGCAAATATTCCTCTTCCTCGGAAGCCTTTGAGATGAGAAATAGTGGTTAATTTAACTAAATTTTTATAACCTCGGGTATTTTTTGCTAAGACTACTTGGTGATATTTTTTGTATTTTTTCTTTTTATCTTTATCTTCAATGTCGCCGTTGATTACATACATTTCATTGCCGATAATAGGCTTAATGTTTTTGCTGCGACAAGTTTTGATTAGTTCGATCGCTCCATACATAACTCCGTGATCCGTCAGGGCGATCGCGGGCATCCCTAATTCTACCGCTCGATCGATCAATTGAGAAATTTGAGATGCACCGTCTAGCAGACTGTAGTCGCTGTGAATGTGTAAACCAACGAAAGACATCGTATTCAAGAACTAAAAGTGACTGGGATTATTGATTATAATTCATTGACAACTATACTGTCTGGACGGTATATTAATTCAAGTAACGTACCGTCTGGACGGTTAACAATTCAAGTTGGCTCGGAAGTATATGGCAAAAACAACAGCTAACACGAAAAGTAAATTATTGAAAGCAGCGAGTCAGGTCGTACGATCGCGAGGTGCTTCTCAACTGACACTAGAAGCAGTTGCAAAAGAAGCACGAGTGAGCAAAGGAGGCTTGCTGTACCACTATCGCAGCAAAAGAGCTCTTATAGAAGGAATGATTGCTCACTTGCTCGCTAGCTTTGAGAAAGACATAGAAAATCAAACAAAGTCAAACGAAGATCGGAGTGCGTGGTTAGAAGCATATGTAAAACTAAGTTTCGATCCTCACCTATCCCATTTAGAAGAAAGTGCTGCTCTCGTCGCAGCGATCGCCAATGACCCAGAATTGCTCGTACCAATCCAGGAGCAATACCTAGCTTGGCAAGAAGCTACAGAAGCAAGTGGTTTAGATCCGGCAATAGCTACAATAGTGCGTTTGGCTGCTGACGGACTTTGGTTTAACGAATTATTCGATTTATCTCCACTAACTGCCGAAAGACGAGCAGAAGTATTAGAAACACTGTTAAAAATTATTAAGGAAAGCCAAAATGACCGCCAAGATTGCGCCGAAAGCTAAAGAAATGCCTCTACTGGGGAGTTTAATTCCACTGTCAAAAAATCCCCTCAATCATCTGATGGAAATTTCACGCGATCGCGATGGAATCGTTAATTTCACAGTTCCTAACTCGAACTTATATCTGCTACTACAGCCCGAAATAGTACGTGAAGTCTTAGTTGATAAAGTCGCTCAATTTCCCAAAGCAAAACAGGAAATAGCAATCTTAGGGAGGAATCTTGGAGAAGGACTAATCGCAGTCAATGGGGCAAAACACAAAAAACAACGCAAATTGTCACAGCCTGCTTTTTACGCCAAGCGCATTGAAACCTACGCTCAGACGATCGTCGATTATGCAGCTGAGACGATCGAACATTGGAAGGCTGAAGAGGTTCGCGATCTGAGTGAGGAAATGTACCAATTGACCATGTATATAGTTTCTAAAACCCTCTTCGGTGCAGATAAATCTCAGATGATGAGTTCAGCACGCTCTGTTGCTCGCGCGATCGAGACAATACAAGAAGTTACCAATTCTGAATTTGAGAACCCACTACTGAATCTATTGAGTTGGATTCCTACCCACTTCAATCAACAACGCAAACAAGCAAGAGCAGTGCTAGATGAGACCATTCTTAACCTCGTCGAACAACGGCGAGCTACAACTGGCTCTTCAGGACGAGTGGTGGATACAGGCGATTTGCTTTCTATGTTGCTGCTGGCACAAGATGAAGACAACAACTATTTGAGTGAGAATGAGGTGTTGGGTATGCTTCTCAACTTGTTTATCGCCGGACACGAAACTACCTCTAATGCACTCACCTGGACCTGGTATTTACTCTCTTTACATCGAGAGGTAGAAGACAAATTTCAGGCAGAAATCGATACAGTTTTAGGAGAACGTTTGCCAACAATAGGAGATTTACAGCAGCTCAGCTACACGCAAATGATTGTTAAAGAGAGCATGCGTCTTTTTCCTCCTGTATGGGCTTTGAGCGCTCGCGAGGCGATCGAGCATACAAGCGTTGGTGGCTATTCCATTCCCAAAGGCGGTCAAATTTGGATTTCACCTTACGTGCTTCATCATCGCCCAGAATTGTTTCCTTCTCCAGAAAAGTTTGACCCTCAAAGGTTTAACCCCGCAAGAGTGGAAGAAATTCCTCGTTATGCCTATCTTCCTTTTGGTGCTGGCAATCGTGTTTGTATCGGGAATTCTTTCGCCATGATGGAAGCAACACTTATTTTAGCTACAGTGGCGAGGAAATTTCGCTTTGAGCTAATGCCAAACCAATTTGTTGTCCCCAATCCCCAAATTACAATGTCGTCCAAGTATGGAATGCAGATGTGTCTTAAGGCGCGATCGAAGAGAGAGCGGGATATTAAATAATTAGAGTGTCGATCGATAAGCCTCCATAAATTAATCGATCGATTACTAAAAATTGACATTTACTTTCTATTGCACTTCAGCCAAAGTAAAGAATAGTAAATATATTTGTAGAAAAAATTAAGTTTATCAATTAATAGAGATATTTCTCACCTGCTCGTGGATGGAAAATCTATATTCGTATTACATTCACTTGAAATTGAAGTGTTAAATTCGAGCAAAATAATAAGAATAAGGGAACGATTATAATGGAGAAACTGTCAGAAAATCTAGCAATAGTGGCTAACAACCCATTGTTTATTTTAGCTCCAATAGTGTTGGTAATAGCAGCGATCGTCCTAAAAAGTCAAGAGGAAAAATTAAATAAATTATTTCAACGAATAAAAAATTTGCCAGAGCAAGAGAGTCTAGAAGCGAGCAAATTAGAATTTAGTACAGTTCCAGAACAGTTTTCTTCTAAAGAATGGGGAACGTCTAAAAGAGGGCATTTCATCCAAGGGCCTTATTCATCTACTTTAATAGCCATAATATTTACTTTATTAATTTTATGGTTTTTTGTAACTAATATCGTTCCACAGATAATAGATTTTTCTTCCGTTCGCTCGATGGCGCTTGACAAGTTTTTAAACATAGAAACCGTACAAGCAGAAGTAGGCACGCCAGTTGAAGTCAAGATGTTTAGCATCGATCTGAAAAACTGTGAAAAAATAGCAACTACTTCAACTCAATGCAACTTTGAAATAACCAATAAAGCAGGAGGCAGAGTCGTAACATTACTAAATGATGGAAGTAGAATGGTAGGAAATACAGGAGAAGTCCTTTCCAGTCAATTAGTTCAAATTGGCCAAAATACCCCTGACTCATCTTCCTCTAAATTGGTTCTACTGTCTCGAATTCCTATGAATGCAGTTTTTACTTTTGCAGGATTAGAAGAATCAGAAAACTCTGTAGGAGTATTAGAAACTTTATTTGAATCAAACGGATCGATCTTTAGACTTCAATATCACGACGTAGCTCTAAATTAGATCGGGAAAAGGCAAAAGGTAGAGATGTTCCAGGGAACGTCTCTTGAAATCTATTCAAGGAACCAAATTCAATTTCAGCTTACATACCCCAAAAGCTTTTTGTCTTTTGGGGTATTTGTTACTAAGTGTTAAGAAAATAGCAGGGGAACCCAGAAAAGCATAAATACGAGCTTACATAGCATGAGCGATACAATTTTTGGCAAAATAATTCGTCGAGAAATACCTGCAGATATTGTCTATGAAGACGATCGAGCTTTAGCTTTCAAAGACATTAATCCGCAAGCACCGACTCACATTCTAGTAATTCCCAAAAAAAACATTACCAATTTAGACGCTGCAACTCCAGAAGATCTGGATCTTCTAGGACATTTGTTACTAACTGTAAAGAAAGTAGCAGGACAAGCAGGATTGAGTAATGGTTATCGAGTAGTAATAAATAACGGTGCTGATGCAGGTCAAACAGTATATCACATGCATTTCCACATACTAGGCGATCGCCCTCTAAAATGGCCTCCTGGGTGACATCCTCCCCGACTTGCGCTCAAGTTTGGACGGGGCTGACAAAACTCGCCATTTGGCTTTCCTGCTGCTGCGAGTGCCAGCTAGATTGATATTGCTACCAGTCCCCGCCGCGTTGCCGAATCACAGGCGTTTTCCTGGTTAAATTTAGTGACAAGTAAAAAACATCGTTTGAACGCACTCTAACTAAACTTCCGTTATAGTTGAGGGTTTTTTCGCAGTTTCTGCTCAACTAACTCGATAAGTTATCAATGCGCTTCAGATAGTATCTCGCAGTTATTTTAACAGTTGCCAGTTACCAATTATCAATTATCAATTGATTCAAAAATGAATTCACAACTGATAACTGATAACTGATAACTGATAACTGATAACTGGTATAACATGTTAGGCGATCGCGATCTTCAACGGTTTTCTGGTTAAACCCAATTTTTTATTCTGCGATTTTGGGCAGTTTGTGGGGAATCATAAATATAACGACTAACAAAAATACTATGAAAAGAATTTTTGGTACATTTTTATTGGCTATCGCCTCAATAACTTTAACATCTTCTCCCTCAAATTCCCAAGAATGCTATGGAAGGATATATGGATCTGATGGTAGGCAGGTTGACATTGGTTCCCTGTGTGGTGGGGGACAAAATTCAGGAAATTTCTATCAAAATAATCCCGATCGCTCCTCTGGAGTATTTCGAGCTAGGATTATACGAAGACTGAGTGGAGTTCCTGTTGTGGCTGTTAAGTTTAACGGTCAGCAATCTTATCCTATGCTATTGGACACTGGAGCTAGTTATACTGTAATAACTCCACAAATGGCACGAGCTTTAGGAGTTAAAGAACAAGGCTCCATACCCGTTAGTACAGCTAGCGAGAGTGTAGTTCACTTTGGTACTGGTTACGTAGGTTCAGTGGAAGTAGGCGGTTTTATGAGTAGAAACCTTTACGTGGCGATCGCCTCCGATCAACTTGCTATCGGACTTCTCGGACAAAATTTCTTCGGCAATTATGACGTGACTATTAGGAAAGATTATGTGGAGTTTCACCCCCGCTAAAAGCGATCGTAAGGAATGGGTAAAACATTGTCTCTAACTCGCATATCTCAAAAACAGCTAAATTTGCTCTCTACTTGCCCGCCCCAATTTCAACGTATATATTTAGAGAAGTTAGCAACTCCAGTTAATCCCGAACAACAGGAAAAGCTTCTTTGGGGCAGTCAATTTCATTTATTGATGCAGCAAAGAGAATTGGGATTGCCCATTGAATCTCTTATTACAGAAGACGATCGACTTCATCATTCTATTAATTCTTTAGTGGTTGCTGCTCCAGAAATATTACAGCAGCAGCCAAATAGTTGGCGCGAAGCAGAACATTACCGCGCTTTGAATTTTCAAAATTATATACTTACAGTTGTTTACGACCTACTCGTTGCCGATCGCTCCTGGGCACAAATTATAGATTGGAAAACTTATCTCCAACCAGAAAATAAAGCTAAGTTGGCACAAAACTGGCAAACTCGCCTTTACCTCTACGTCTTGGCAGAAACTTCTGAATATTTGCCAGAACAAATTTCGATGACTTATTGGTTTGTTCGACTTCCTACTCAACCCCAAAAGGTGACTTTTAATTACAATAGTGCTAAACACGAACAAACTCGACAAGATTTAACTCGCTATCTCAACTTACTCGATCGCTATTTTGACGATTATTACGATCGGGGTATTCCTTTTCCTCATTTGCCTAATTGTCACGAGAGTTGTCCTTTCTCTAAATATTTTTCGACACCTGAAGAAACATTGACAAATCAAGATATATCAATACATCAAGACTGGTTGACTTCAATTTCTGAGATTGAACTTTAGCGCTACTTATGAGGAGAATATCGCGAAGGGAAAACAAACTTTTCGCTTTAGTAACATTCTTAAAGCTACTCGAAGAATTTTATAACTAGAAAGACAAAAGCTGAGACAATAAACCACAATAACCACAATAAAAAGATCTCTTTAGGCTTAATTGAGGATGAACTCCGTTTTTAGATGGATAACTTTTACTACTGCTTGTTTGAGTTTATCTATTAATTTACCTAAAAATGTAGGGGCAGTCCCCTTAAATGAAACTACCCAATTAACAACTCAATTACCAACTCAATTACCAACTCAATTACCAACCCAATTACCAACCCAATTACCAAATCAATTACCAACTCAATTACCAACTCAAGACTCAAAAGTTCCAAGTTTAGACGAAATAGAAAAAATTAGGAACCTATTGCAAAATTTTGACTCTGAAGATTACGATTATTGGGCGCAACTATGTCTCACCTTAGAAAAAAACAAAAAATATCCCGAAGCGCTTGCAGCTTGCGAAAAAGCTATTGCTAACAAACCACGGCGAGAGGAGATTCCCGATATTTGGATGGCTCGCAGCAATAGTCTTTTTCACTTAAGAAGGTATTCTGAAGCAATAGTTTCCTACGATCGAGTTCTTAAAATCGATCGGAAATCTTCCATAGCTTTAACCTATCGCTGCGCCAGTAATTTTCACTTAGGTAAATATGATAATTCGATCGCTGATTGCCAAAAATCCATCCTGATAAATGGAGATTGGAGGAGAGGAAATCCAGCAATAGCTTGGTATTATCTCGGAGTTTCTTTGAGTCGAGCGGGTGACAAACAAGGTGCTTTAAGTGCTTTCTCTAGAGCCATATCGATCGAGCCAGAAAATAATTTAGCTTTGGCAGAACGCTGCCGTACTGTCTTAGAATTGGGTAGTGCCGAACCAGATCTCGAGATTTGTCCTCAACAACAAACTATCGGTCTCTACAATCGATGGCTATCTGTTAACTCTGACGATGACATCGCTCTAACTGATAAGGGAATTTACCTACAAGAAATCAGTCAATTCCAAAAAGCTCTAGCAGCTTATGACAAAGCACTTGAATATAATCATAAATCCTCCTACATACTAGGTCGTCGCTGCGAAGTATTAAACCGATTACAAAATTATCAACAAGCGCTAGCAAGCTGCGACAAAGCATTAGAAGGCGATCGCATTTGGGGCGATACTAGTCCAGCTCACGTTTGGAGTCAAAAAAGTCGAGCCCAAATAGGATTAAATCAGTACCAACAAGCCCTTGTTTCCGCCGACAGAGCGATCGCCCTCGATCCCCAGAATATAGAGGCTTGGAACAATAAAGGAGTTAGCCTTTGGTATTTGCAGCAGTATCAGGCAGCTTTAGCATCCATACAAAAAGCGATCGATATTAATCCTCAATATACTCGCGGTTTATTTAATTACGGTCGCATATTTAGCTCGTTAAACAAATACGGAGAAGCGATCGCCATTTACGACACTATTCTCAAAGATAATGTCCGACAAACAGACAAAGTATTATATGCTGATATTTGGATAAATAAAAGTGCAGCTCTGTTGAACTTGGGTAGATGCCAAGAAGCTTTAAAGTCAACCCAAAAAGCTATCGCTCTCAATCCAAACTCTTTTGAAGCTTGGTATAACCAAGGTGTTGTCTCATTCTGTTTGGGAAATTACGATCTAGCTTTAAATTCATATCAAAAAGCAAAAACTCTCAATCCAAAAAATGTCTATGTCCTTACTGGTATGGGAATAGTTCTAGAAAAATTAGGTCGCTATCAAGATGCACTTCAGGTTTTAGAACAAGCCTTGGATCTCAATCCCGATTATAGTCTGGCAAAAAAAAGTCGAGATAGATTATTAATTCAAATAAATCAAAATATCTAGTGTTTGGCGATGAAATATGCACTGATTTTATTCAAGCCAGTAATGGCGATCGCTTTACTTAATGGACTGTGGTTTACTTCCTTGTGGCTAAATATTCCCGCGCAAGCTGAAGATTATGATTCTCTAAGAAGGTTGCGGGACAGTAGAGACTGTCGTGGTTGCGATCTTTACAGCGCCGATCTCGAAGGAATTTACTTGCGAAATGCCAGCCTCGATCGCGCCGATCTCCGCAAGGCTAATTTGAAAAATGCCGATTTACAAGGTGCTTTTCTGCTGAATGCAGATCTAACAGATGCCAATCTGCAAAACGCCGATCTCAGATATGCCGATCTCAGGGGTGCTAATCTCAGGGGTGCTAAATTAGACGGCGCTATTATTAATAAGACTACTCTTTTGGATCCCAAATGGCTTTTAGTTTCGCAGCTGGCTAATAGATCTGTTAGGGAAACCAATCTGGCTCAAATAGATCTACAACAAGGAAATCTCAACGGTATTGACTTGAGAAAGTTTAACCTAGAAGGAGCAAATTTGGCACGAGCTAATCTTATTCGTACTAATTTGCGCAAAATGAATCTTCAAAGTGCTAACTTGGAAAAAGCCAATCTATCTATTGCCGATTTACAGGAAGCAAATTTAAGTTTTACTAACTTAGAAAGAGCTAATTTAGATGGAGCAAACTTAGCAAGAGCAAATCTGTCTAGGGCTAATATGAGAGAGGTAAATTTACAAAATGCCAACTTAAAAGGGGCGACTTTAAGTGGTTCGGATTTGAGAGACGCTAATCTAAATAATCTCGACTTAAGTAACGCAGATTTAAGAAACGTAAATCTAACAGGTGCTAATATTGGAGCAGTTCGTATCGATGGCGCTGACTTAAGAGGAGCGAATTTGAACGGTGCTAGATTTGAAAGATTAGATCTAGGCGCGATCGAAGAAATAGACGTTAAATTATGCGGTGCAATTCTGCCTAATGGAAGGGAATATGTTTGTTGAATTGTCCGATTTTTGAGAGCATTTTAACTAAGGATGAAGGATGAAATGTAAAGGATGAATTTTTTGAGTTTTCTAATAATGTTTTAGTAACAATGGAAACCAGTGAGGTTTAAGTTCTCATCTTTCATCCTTTTACTTTTATCCTTACTTTTAACTAGTTTGTAGCCAAATGTAGCCGATAGAAAATATAAATCTGTTTGCATTTATTTGTAAGATGAACGAGCCATTTTTTCCGCCACCGTCGATCGACCCCATAAAAAACCTGCGATCTCTCGAACGTCTTCGAGTTTATGACAGCTTGATGATTAATGCCGATCGCTGGCGTAAAGCACACGAATATCATCGGCAACGTCAAAATATTCACTATCAATCTCTCGACCAGCCTGGGATTGTTTACGGACTGGGAGTGCGTAAAATTGAAGCACCACAAGAGGTTTCCGCTCAGTTTCGCAACATGCTTTGGGTGCAAGTTCAACCAGGGATTGCTATTGACTGGGAAGGTAATCCGATCGTAGTTCCAGAGGCGATCGACTTTCCATTTACTTTACCTCAATTTTCCTCAGACGACCCCTTGACAGTATACTTGGTGGTTAGCTTTCGAGATCCAGAAAATTTAAGCAAAAAAAACGCCCAAGAGACATTTTTAGAAACTTTTAGGCTAGACCAAAAAACTGTCATTCCCATTCACGGAGAAGTGGAATTATGCCGCATTCTTTGGGAACCAGGAACTACAAAAATTGAAAAGCCTCAAGACGTTTTATTTCCCAAGCCCAATCAATTAGACTTGCGCTACCGACTTCAAGCTAAGAGCAGACCGCAAGCTAATGTGCGTATTGGAGCCTTAGATAATTTACCTCAAAATACCAAAGACAATCTCTCCTCTCTAATGGCTTGCGTATCTGCTCTTTACCCAGCTTTCCAAGGAGTCGAAGAAGTAGGCTCCGTGCTGTTGAGAACTCAACAATCTGTTGCCGATTATGACCTATTTTATCTTTCCGACCGCGATTTTCAGACCCTCAAGGAAAGGGAATTTCAGATTCTCAAAGACTATTTGAAGACAGGGGGGGTTCTTTTTATTGAAGCACCTACAGGAGATCGATCTATAGAAAGTTTGAGTGCTTTAATTCCAGAAAAGCTAAATATAGGCTCATTAACTTGGGAAAATTTAGGGAAAGATCACCCCCTCAGAAGGCAACCTTTCTTGTTTGTGGCACTGCCAGAAATTAACAGATATCCGATCGAAGTATGGCACGACGGCGGAGGTATTATTTTAGTAGAAGGGGAACTATCTGCTGCTTGGGGATTTGACGAGGAGCTTTTTCTTTCTCGCAATGATATCCGTACAGCTCAAGAATTTGGCATTAACCTCCTACATTTTGCTTGGCAGCGAAGAAATTTGACCGATTTGCTCAGCTAATTAAATCAGTTATCAGTTATCAGTTATCAGTGAACAGTTGTGAATTCATTTTTGAATCAATTGATAATTGGTAACTGACAGCTGATAACTGTTCGCTGTTCACTGACAACTGTTAAAGAGGAGGTAAGAAAAACTGCGATCGTTCTTTGGAGGAATCGACGCGAACAGCCTTGGTGTCTAAGAAATCTCCCTCGAGATCGTCGTCATCATTTTCCCCAATGATTATTTTCGGTTCGCAATACTGACCCACAGTCATACTATTCGGATTGGTATCGATCCTTAAAGGACTTTCAGCACCATCTATTTGTACCCTTACCAAGTACGTGCCTGCTTTAACACCGTTAGCTGGAAAAACAATTAAGTTAGTATTATTTCCACGCCTTTTAGCTGGAAAAACGTAACTTTCTGGGTTCTTATTTGATGTTTCATTGAGTAGCAAATAAACTCGCTGTCTTTTAGTAACTTTTAAATCTACTTGAATATTTATATTAGCTGAATATAATTGCTGCCAATCCTCATTTCGATCGGTAACCGTAACTTTGCCAACAATATTAGGGCACAATACGAAAGGAACTATATTAGATTCAATAGTGCGAATGTAGTTATTTGTATTGTTTTTTGAGGGAGATTGAATAATTTGCAAACTTTGAACCCCTGCTCGTAACTCTTTACTCTCTGCTAGAAAAAGTGCGGACAGATCTAATCGAACATTATTATTTTGAATGTTCTGAGGCGTTATTTTTGCTTCGCCGATCTTGATTTGTGTATTATTACCTTGCAGTTTTTGACCGTAAATAATTAGATTGCTCTTTGCTGTAATCGTTCCTCTGGGTTTGCTATCTGACTCTATTCTCTCAATTAGAGGACGGGCAGGTGCTACATGAGTTGCAACGCTGCGTACTGGTAATGCAGATTGTCCTTTCTTTTCACCTTCAATTAAAACTGCTTTTACTAGATAGGATAAGGACAGAGAATAAGGAGACTGAAACATGACTGACCACAATCGAGATAATTCTTCTGCCTTCATCATGGTGGGGTAAAATCTTACTTCCTGAAGCTGTTCGGCTAAGTTAGATTCAGCTAGAAAAGGCGATCGAAAAATAGTCTCGCGAATTATTTCTGGGGTGAGCGCTGCTCGATCGACCAGAGTTCGCACCACACAGCCGAGTAATTGCTGCGGTTCCAATTCCGTCTCATTACCCAAAAAAGTAAATAAATAGTGAAGGTCTAAAGCTAGCACCTTACTTTGTGTTAATCCTGATTGGGGACGACGGGGGCGCAAATCCATATTGCGCAAAGCGTCGCTAGGAGCAGCATGGTATAAAAAGATATTAATTTTGCGCTCTTTTACCCCGCTAGCCAAAGTGTCGGGGCGTACTGTTGTGACTTGAGTACCAGGTAAGTCATTTTTTATACCAGTTTGCAATATGTTTTTCAGCGCTGCTGTTACGGTAGCAATGGCTAGATAATTGCTCATGAATTTAAATTATATATGATTTTAGTAAGTTATAAGTACGTATATCTTCTACTCTACTCTTTCTGGTTCTGGAGTTACCGTAATTTTTTATGCTTATAAAATCAATTTAAGTATTTTTTCTATTTTTTGCTTTGAATTTAAGCTAAATTATAAAATTAAACTTAATATTTTGAACGACAAAAAACATTAAATTTAATCTTTTGTTTTTTTTTTAAATATCTTGTATCATAATTTATGAGAACATACGGGTTCTCTAGGAAAAACTTAATATTTCAGTGTTTACACTAAACAAGAGTATTTATTTATGGCTCGTTTAGATTATTCTGCTCCTGGTGTCTACGTCGAAGAGATTCGGCGCGGTAGTATGCCGATTGACGGAGTAACTATGAGTGTTGGTGGATTTATTGGTTTTACTCAAGAGGTGCGAGCTGGTGCTCGACTTTTTGAACCAACTCTAGTAACCAGTTGGGACCAATATCTAGAATACTTTGCTACTCCTGGTTCCGAAGGCTACACTTCTTTTGGATCTTATCTACCCTATGCTGTCCGAGGATGGTTTGAAAACGGGGGAGGTCGCTGCTGGATTGTAAGTATCGGCACTCAACTTCCCAATGCTAAAGCCAAAAAGAACTCTACTGGTGAAGCGGCGACAATGACAATTAATACTGTCGGAAAGCGTCCTAGCCTAGAGTTTAAAATTAAGCCAGAACAAGCGGAAAACGGCAGACTTAATATCCGAATCGAACCCGACGAACCTCGTCCATCTGAAGATCCTGAAGACGAACCTTTTGATACTGGGGAATACTTTAAGCTCTCAGTTATAAGGGGCGACATAACTGTCACAGAGACTGTTATAGATGCCGACGGTGAAGAGCAGGAAGTTGAAGCTGTTTACAGGCATCTGACTCTCAATAGAGACGTAGCTCAAGAAGAAGGCACTTATGTGGAAACGGCACTTGCCGATTCTAGCTATGTAGAAGTTAATATCGCGTCCGAAAGAGGGCTTCCTCTGGCTCGCAGACCTGCTGACGGTCAATACGAAATCAGTCCCCCACCAGTTCTCTATAACACTAAAGAATTGGCATATAAGATGTACGGGAAAAATAATGACCGTACAGGGATTCAAGGTTTATTTGAAATCGATGAAGTCTCTATGATTTCCTGTCCCGACCTGATGTTTACCTATCAAAAGGGTTTACTAAACTTAGATCAGGTTCACGGGTTGATGGAGATGATGATTACCAAATGCGAGAACTCAAGTCCCAATCCTTCTTATCGAATGGTCGTCTTAGACATTCCTCCTGTAAGAGTAGGACAAAATGATGACAAACCCGTTCTTCCAGAACAGAACCGACCCCAGGACGTTGCTCGTTGGTTAGATTACTTCGGACGACGCTCTCCATACGCGGCTACTTACTATCCTTGGATTAAGGTTCCAGATCCTGCCAAAAGAGGACAGCCAATTCTCATTCCTCCTTCCGGCCACATGATGGGAATTTGGTGTCGCACTGACGAAAGTCGCGGAATTCACAAAGCTCCAGCTAACATAACTCCCAGAGGAGTTATCGGTATGGCTTACGATACTAATTTTCGCGAGCAAGAACTTTTAAACCCTCTAGGGGTTAACTGTATACGCAAATTCCCTAACCGTGGAATTCAGGTTTGGGGGGCTCGTACTCTGGTAGAACCTGCTGACACTGAATGGCGCTATATTAACGTTCGCCGATTAATGAGTTACATTGCTCGCTCTGTAGAGCTAGGAACTCAGTGGGCAGTTTTTGAACCTAACGACGAAGATCTTTGGGCGAGAGTTAAGCGAACTGTTGTTAATTTTCTAGATAGGCTCTGGAAAGAAGGAGCACTATACGGCAGTACTGCTGACGAAGCTTTTTACGTAAAATGCGATGCCCAATTAAATACTCCAGAAACCATAAAATTGGGTCGGCTTTACGTAGAAGTAGGCGTTTCTCCTGTAAGACCAGCGGAATTTGTTGTCTTCCGTATCGGTCAGACGAGTACTAACGAATAGAATCTTTTCAAATCCAGCATTTGAACTAAACCAGAGTATTTTTCAAGCACAAAAAGCAAGTAAATCAATAAGTTGATAAAGGAGAAAATCAATGACATTTGCAATTGAGACTAATAACAGTGGGGTAGGAGAACTACTAACAGGTTGTAAGTTCTATTTAGAAGCTGACGGTATCTCTGACAAATTAATTTTAGAAGTAAGTGGTTTATCCGTAGAAAGCAAAGTAGCAGGAGAAAAAGTAAGCGGTTCGGGAAGAGGCGGTCAAAAACTGCGTCAAGCTACTCCAACTAGCGAAACTTTTGAGCATCTCAAAATCAAAGTAGCAGCTACTGTAGACCTCGATCTTTACGATTGGTATAAAAACTGTAACGATAATGCTGGCGGTGCGTCTCAATGGGCATCTAATCGAAAAGCATTATCTGTAAGTGCTTACAACCAAGCTGGTGAAATGAAAGCTCGTTGGGAAGTAGTTAACTGTTATCCTTGCAAATATTCTGGTCCAGAATTTAAATCCGAAGACGAAAACTTAGCAAATGAAACTATTGAATGTACTCATGAAGGAATTCACAGAGTACAGTAGGCAATCAATTAACTTTTAAAAATATTTACAGAAGCTTTGTGTCTCTAACAAAGCTTCTTTCACTTAAGTTTTTTGGAACAGGTTGGATGGAACTCCCAGAAATTCTTACAGCTAGTCATTTTCATCTTCAAATAGAATTAGATGGTTCTACTCTAATAGACGGATATTTTCTCGAATGTAAAGGATTTAAGTTGGCTGCGGATTTAGTTGAAATTGCCGAAGTTACTCCTGGTGGTAGAGTTGTTCGCACCAAAATCCCTGGCAATCTAAAAACAGGAGGCAATCTTACTCTCAGACGAGGCATGACCAATTCTGAAACCTTGTGGGAATGGTTTAGTATAGTTCAACAAGGACAATGGGCTAAAAAGCGCACCAATGGCGCTTTAATTATTTACAATCAAAGTGCCAATCGACAAACTAGGTTTGAGTTTGAGGAATCTTGGCCAGTTAGTTATGTAGTTGCTGACGTGCGCGCTGATTCTGGAGACCTTGAAATCGAAGAATTAGTAGTAGCTTATAGCTTGTTTAATCGAGTTGATGTGGGGTAGTTTATATTAACTTTATCTAAGTCCTGAAAATGGTCGATAAGAAAGGTTAGAAACAGTCCTCTCATAGATAAGTAAATATCAATAAAGGCTTACTGTGAAGTTAGTAGACGTATTCAATTTTGTTGAAAGAAAGTATTCTGAAGTTGCCAACTTCGTTACCTATCCTGGTCAAGTTTTATACATGAGGGCCAGACTCTTATTTCACCATAAAATGAGAGAAATAGACGTTCCTATTGGCGACGATAAATCTTCTAGACAGACTTCCAGAAATAACAGAAAGAACAGAAATAAAGATCTAGTACAAGAATTTCAAGAAAGAGCAAGCGAGTATAAAAGATTCTTACCTGGAGGAGACGATCGGGATCGAGAAGAATCTGTTGAACCCCAAAATAAATCTCGTAGAAGTAGACGAAGAAGAAGTAAAATAGCCGCTACCCAGACAGAAGATCCTGTTGTTGTCGAAGTTGCTCCTGGAGAAATTCCTCCCTTACAAGAAGGTCAAGAAATTCGCGGACGTAGAGGTAGATATAAATGTTCTGGAGAAATTCTTTTACAAGAACAGACAGTTCGCGTTTATAAAGGAATTCACACCCAAAGCAATAAAGCAGTAATTATTAAAGAATATTTGCTTCTCGATCGAGATTATAATGAAGAAGAACGTAGAGCTTGTAAAGAAAAATTTGCTAACGTCTCCAACATTAATTTTAGAAACGGAAGTAGTAAAGATTTTCGCATTTTTAGCCCCATAGAAGCGATCGCTCCTCCAAGAGAAAAACGTTGCTATCTAATTACTCAACCAGTTGAAAATAGTATAACTTTAAAAGAATATATAGAAAGAGAAGGTTCTTTAGCTCCTTCCCAAGTAGTAAGTATCTTAGATCAAGTTTTACAAACCCTTTGGTTTCTTCACACTAACCGAATTCGCTTACCCTCCAATAACCAAGTTCAAAAGGGAATTCCCCACGGTAACTTAAACCTTTCAACAATCTCTATTGTTCTCAGCGAGAGTTACTCTGAAAATAGTGACGAACCGCTACCTTTAGCTTACGTATCGGATTTAGCAGTTTGGGAACATTTATTTTTACCTCCCAATTCTCCCTCTATTAAAACTTCGGTCAGTCAAGATTTAGCTGACTTAGGAACTGTTAGTTTCCATCTCTTAGCTGGTGAAACTGTAGATAGTAAGACTAATCTACCTTTGGATCCTCGCGATGAAGAAAACTGGCCGTATACAGATGAAGTACTTATAGAATATATCGAACGTCTTTTAAGAATAAATGGTAAATTTCAGAGCGCTTTCGTAGCTCGTCAAGAATTATTAAAGCTAAAGAACAACAAGGAATTTGAATATCAAAATATTGACGAGACAGAGACAGAAGTTCGACAAAACTATTTAGAGGAAGCGACTAAAAAAGTTTCCCCAATAACAGGATGTTTGACATTATTAGGTTTATTAGGAGTACTGGGATTAATAGGAGGAGGCTCTTATTTCTTAGTTAACCGATTTTTTATTGCACATAAGAGAGCTTATAAACATTTTTCCACAGAAGAGCCTGCTGTTTGTTGTTTTAATAAAGTGAAGCTAGCAAACGGACAATTTGACTATACAGTTAGTAATGGAATCTGGGAACGGGTATTCGATCGTCGAGGAGCTGTACAACACAACGTCAGTTTAAAACAAGAGCTAGAAAACCGAGATCCGATATTAAAACAGTATAAATATATTAAATATTCAAACGAGGATCCAATAGAAGCTCTCAAAAATGGAGATATAGATTTTGCCTTAGGGAGATGGAACGAGAATCTCTCTGAGGATTTAGAACAAGAAATTGTAGCTTATCACGGTTTAGCTGTTTTTGTAGCCTACAGCGACGATCTAACCAAGAAAAGTCTTCCTAAAGCTTTTTCTGGAAAAATATCTCTTGACGACTTGCGAAAGCTCTATACAGGTAAAGGAGGAGACTGGAAACAACCAAAAGAGGTAAAAGATTGGAAAGTGAAATTATACGCTCCCTTCGAGATGGACGCGATCGCCTTATTTGAAGAAATACTTTTTGGCAGCGATCGAAGCGATAAGATTGAAGAATATAGAGAATTTACCGATCGAATTATCTCCAGACAAAAACAAACACTAAGCGAAGAGAAGATCGATCGACCGAGAACTGGATATTTGCTTGGTGAAGTATTTCAAGATTTTGAAAATCAGCAAACAGTTGGGATTGGTTTTAGTTATCTAAGTACGATTTTCGGTCAATGTTCTGTCTATCCACTAGCAATAGTAAAGGACAAGAAAGAAATTCAGCCCTTAGCTACAGTCGATGGGAAAGCGATTTCAACCAAAACAGATTTATGTGATGATAAAGGAGGGTATTGGCCTAATGTTGAAGCTTTCAAATCGCAACAATACGCTTTAGGATATAGCCTAGTGGTGGTCTATCCTAAAAACGACAAAGAGCGAGCTTTGGCTGGCAAAAGATTTGCCGATTTTCTCAAAACTGATGAAGGACAATATTTACTGAGAGAAGCTGGATTAGTTCCTTTACGAGTCTTACCATAGAATTAAAAAAATGACAGATAAAGATAGAGCTAGAGAAATTGACGAATTAGCAAGGAAAGTTTTAGAAAACGACTTACTGTTATTTCGCGTTACTGAAGCAGTTCGTGAAAAGATAAAAGAAGATTTAGACAATCAACGCGAGCGATCGCTCGCAAGGAGGAAGTTGTACTAATGGCTGCTGGAAACGAAATCGGAAATATATTAGGTAGTACGGGTGGTGGTGCAAAGCTCAATACGACCGAGCTTGCTGGATTGCCCGAAGAGGCTTTTAGCAAGGACAGCCAAAATAACTACGTTACTGCTAATCGCTTTTATGTGGAAATGGGTAGCGCCAATGTAGCTGCATTTGCGGAATGCTCGTCTTTAAGTGTTAAAATTGACCACGAAAAAATCCATGAAGGTGGAGCTAACGATCGACAAAGAATTCTGATAAAACAGGCTCAGTTTGACGATATAACTCTCAAGCGGGGTATTACTAATAACTTTGCTTTTTGGAATTGGACGCACGATGTCATGACAGGCAAGGTACAACGCCGAAATATTAATATTCTCGTCTACAACCAAGCTGGCAAAGTTATGCAAGCCTGGGGTTTGAAGGCTGCTGTTCCAGTTGCCTGGAAAACCCCTGCTTTACAAGCAGATGCTAAGGTTGTAGCTATAGAAGAATTAACTCTTGCTTATGAAACAATAGAAGTATCTAACGCAAAATTGGGAGGTGCAATTCTTCTCAAGCCAGGAAGGGGCCTGCTAGGGGAATATACCGATAGTATTCTTTAAAGGCGATTGTCAACTAAATATATCCAGGTCTTTTGCCAATCAATAATACTGATTTTACTAATTGTAATCTTTTAAAAAAAGACAAAAGCTATGTCCGACCAACCTAAAGACAGCAGTACTAGAAATGCAACCAATAATTTAGCTGAAAGTAGAGATGGAAACAAGCCTAAATCTTTCGCTCGAAGTAAAAAAGATCAAATCAGTGATGAAGAAATAGAACTATTAGCAGAAAACATCTATATCCGTTTGCGAGATTATTTATATACTGAAAGAGAACGCAAATATGGTTTTAATGATGCCTATCTTCCTTGGTCAACTAAGATTGTAAAAAGTAATGTATTTGGGAGCGGTACTTCTTTGAGCGGTACTTCTTTGGATGGAGAAGATACAGCTCTATATAAAGTCGATATGGATTATTCTGTATCAACAATTCAAAATCAGTTAGAGCTGCTTACTAAAGAAGTATATGTAATAATACAATTCCTAACGAAAACAGAAAAAGAGCGCATGGGAGCATACGCTCATACCTTTCTTTACGACTATTAAAAAAACGGGTGTGGTGTTTAGAAAAAATCATCAAAAATATTGCCAATAAATGAGTCTGAGTGATGATTATTATTGGTATCAGTACTAGTAGTTCTCTTAGGTTTAATGGCACCTCCACCACCGTCATTGGTCTGTTCGGCTTCTTTGAGAGTTAGAGAATCAAACACAGCTCTTGCTGGGGTCCCATTAGCCAGAAACATAGTATATTTAAAGGACAGGTCTTGTACAAAGCAACGTTTTATGTATATTTCACCACCCCACCTAAATGTATAAATAGGAGGACGTTGTAACCCTGGAGCAAATTCAATTGCTTGTTGAAATTTTGATATATATTCTTCTGTAACACTTTTTCCCTGCTCGTATGTATCAAATATTATATTTTTGAGTGTAATTTCAAGAGGTTTACGGTTAGAATAACTAACTTTTGGAATACCTTTGTCAGAGCGAGCGCCTTTACTATCAGCCGTTTCTATACCTACTTTTACTGGTATTTCTTGGGGATTAAACATAAAAATAATATCAGGAGTCCCATCAAGTGACTGAAGCATTGCTTTAGTTGTGTTCATATTTATTCCTGTTCAAACCATATATAATTCTTGTCATTACGTACTTAGATTATTATCTAAGATGCTTTATGTTCTAGCATTAAAAAACCTTTGATAAAAGATTTTATTTCGAGATTAATTATAGCTTAAAATAGATTTATCAGCAAAAAACATAGAGTTAATTATGGGATTAAATGGTTCTTCTGGTGATAAAAAAGATTATCAATTTGAACTGGCTATTAAAGTTAATGGGTCAGAGGTAAGTCAAACTATATTACAAAACATCTTACAAGTGGTTGTAGAAGAAAGTCTCTATATGCCCTCCATGTTCACTATTGTCATCCGAAACGATCTCGGTCCAGGAGGAGAGGGAGATAGGATCTGGCAATACGACCAGTTTACAATCGGTCAGAAAATAACAATTGGTTTTGCTATGGTCCAGACTCAAGTTTTTGTGGGTCCAGAACAAAACCCATACCTTTGTCAAGGAAAAATCTCTGCCGTACAAATTCCTTTTAGTAAAAGATCTCAAGCTCCTATAGTAATAAGAGGGTATAGCGAAGAGTATCCTCTTCATTTAGGACGCATTAATCGCACTTTTGTAGATCAAACTGACAGCCAAATTGTTCGCAAAATTCTTACAGAACACGGTCTGGAGATAGATAGAATAGACGATACTGGGGTGAGGCGCAAACACGTATACCAGGCCAATATAACCAACATGGAGTTTATCCGGCAACTGGCTGTCCGCAACGGTTATGAATTCTACTCCCAATTCGACACCCAGAAAAAGACGACCGTGGTGGGTTTTTGCAAATCTCATTCTAGGGGCAAACTAAAAACCAAATGGCTTGACAAAGGTACGAGCGGTAGCAAAACTTTCACCCCAGATAGTAGCGATTTAATTGTTTTAGATGGTATTCGGCTAACGTTGAATGCTGCCGAACAAGTTAAAAAAGTCAAGGTAAATTCTTGGTTTTATCAGAAAAAGGAATTAATACATTCTGAAAAGTCAAAAAATAAGACAGTTGTTAGTGAGTCTGACGCACTTAAAGCCGACGACGTACCTGGGAAAATGGGAGGTGGAGCTTCAGAACTGTCAGTAGTAAATCTGCAATGTCAAAATCCTGAGGAAGCAGACCATATCGCTCAAGGTATTTGCGATCGAGTTAGAGGAGAATTTCTTCAGGCTGAGATAGAAGCAGAAGGCAATCCAAAAGTTAAGCCAGGAAAGGTTATCGAACTCCAAGACGAAGATCTCGGCAGATATAAAGGCGAATATTACATTGGCGACACTCGCCACGTTTACCAACCAGACCGCGAAAGGACTTATACCGTCCATTTTACAATTCGAGGTCTCAAAGGAGGAAATTTAGTATCTTCTCTATCTAGTCCCAATCAGCTCGAACCAGGACAAACCCTTTTGATTGGACTCGTTACAGACAACGAAGACCCAGATAACATGGGTAGAGTAAAAGTTAAGTTTCCCACCCTCACAGAAGAACATACTAGCTATTGGGCGAGAGTTGTCAGTGTTGGTGGTGGAAAAAAAAGAGGAGTTGAATGGCTCCCAGAGATAGATGATGAAGTATTAGTAGGATTTGAACACGGAAATATAAATAAACCCTATGTAGTTGGCGGTCTCTGGAATGGCAAGGACGAACCGCCAACCAACGTTAAAGAAACTGTTGTTGACAATAAAGTACGCCTGCGCACCCTCCAGAGTCGAGTTGGTCACATAATCCAGTTGATCGACGAAGATAAAGGCGAAAGTAAAACAGGAATTCACATTATTACCGAAGCAGGACACCAAATTTATTTAAACGATAGCGACAAAAAAATTCTTATTAAATCAAAAGCAGGTCATACAGTTGAACTTAACGACGGGACCAAAACCATGAATATTGAATCTATAGGAGATTTGAATATAAAAGCTGCTGGCAATATCACAATACAAGGAGTAACGATCGCCCTCAACTAAATAAGACGAGAAAACAGGTGGACAAACCAGCACTGTCCCGAAGTCCACCTGGTGCGATCGTGAAAGAGAGAGGGAGAGGGGGAGAGGGGGAGTGTGGGGAGTGTGGGAAGTGTGGGGAGAGGGGGAGAAAGATATGTAAATATAATTTAGCAATTTGGGATAACAATAACTATCTTTATATTTGTGGAAATTATCGAGCAAAAATTAGACTTTGTTGTCTAAAAAATCCTAAAAATATTTTGTCTTAATAAGGCAGTTAAGAGTTAAATATTCTAGAGCAAAAAATATACTTTATTAGCAAGAAATAAACAAAAATAAATAATTTTATAAAAACTTAAGAGAAAGTATTTAACTTCTGACTTCTGACTTCACACTTCTGACTTCGAGCGAAGCGATAAAGCTGGGCAAATTAATCATTATTGACTCGATCGAAATGCAAATATTCCAATTATAGGAGCCCTTTCTGACGTACTTTTTACAAAAATTAACAAAAAAAATAGAAGTTTCATTTAAATAAAACTTTTAACCTTTTAAAATGTCTTAATATCAGTAATAATATAATAAAGTAGTAAAAATTAGCTGAAGAATATGGCGGGTAAAGCTAATAAAGACGACGATTACGTCGGTTATGGATTTGCTTATCCTTTACGAGTAAATCTTCAAGGAGAGTTCGATCTGAGCAGCGGAGAAACAAATATAGAGGAATCGATTAAAATTATCTTGCGCACCAATCTAGGAGAGCGATTATATCGACCTGATTTTGGCTCTCGCTTGTCCGAGTTAGAATTTGAACCAGTCAACGCGGAAACTCTTTTACTTAGCAAAATGTATACTGAAGAAGCAATCAAGAAATGGGAACCAAGAATTAGTTTAAAACAAGTAATAGCCGAGCCAAAAATGGATGGAAGCTTAATAGACCTCAGGATCGTGTATGAAATTAAAAAAACTCGCAATACCCATAGTATGATATACCCATTTTATGTAGTTCCAGAAGACAACAGTTTTGAAAGCCCTTCTTGAGAAAGGACATTTTGTAGTTAGCAATTAGAACTAATATAAAAATCGCCACAAAGTAATTAATATTAAACACTTCTAGAATAATTTCCATGGAAGAACTTGACTTTTTGCCAGATTTACCCAAGCCCAACCTGGACGATCGGAAATTTGAGGATTTGCTGAATGAGTGCATTCTGCGCATTCCTCGCTACTGTCCGGAGTGGACTAATCACAACCCCAGCGATCCAGGTATAACCTTGATCGAACTATTTTCTTGGCTCACCGAGCAAATGTTAATGCGGTTCAATCAAGTTCCTTTAAGAAATTACGTAAGTTTTCTGGAGTTGTTAGGCATTCGCCTAGACCCTCCCATTCCAGCCCAGGCTATCCTGACATTTTACTTTACAAAGGTGCGTCCAGGTGCGGTTATAATTCCCAACCAAACGGAAGTGTCAATAAGTAACGACCAAACACAAGAGCCGATCGTCTTTACCACAGCTCGCGAATTGCACGTTGGCAACCCTATTATCAAGCACTTTCTAACCGCTAAACTCAACGTCAAACCATCTCAAACCCACCTGCGCAACTATACTCCCATCCCCCGCAACCCAGATGACCCAATAACACAAGAACAGTGGCGATATCTAGGCGAGTTTAAAGATGTCGTTCTCTTTGAAGAATCTAGACCTGGTAACTGTCTGTATATAGTATTAGACGACTCAGAGCCAGATTGCACCGTAGCTGGAAACGTTATTTCAATTAATTTCAGAGGAGAAGCGGCTAGAGCTACTGGAATCAACCCCGACAATCCTCCCCTCCTGTGGGAAGCTTGGAATGGGAAAGAGTGGCAGTCAGGTATTCTCAGCAACAAAGAAGACGATCGAACTCAGGGATTTAGTTTTGACGATGCCGGACAGCAAGGAACAAATCCGATCAGACAAGGAGCAGAGGTAGAGTTACACTTGCCATTGGAGTTGCCAAAAACTAATTTAGGAACTAATTACAGAGGATACTGGGTTCGCTGCACCTATACTCCTCCCAATGAAAACCAGCCAGGTTACAATAGCTCTCCGATTATTTTGGGCTTGTCAGTCAAGTCTATTGGTAGCGCAGTTAAAGCAACCGAGTGCGTCCAAATTCAGCGAGAAATGCTAGGAGTTAGTAACGGTAAAGCGGGACAAAATTTTCAATTGCGAGAAACCCCTGTAATACAAAGGCAACTGGAGTTAGACGAATATATAGAATTAGTTTTACCCAGCGGGGAAACAGAAAAATGGGAAGAAGTCGAGAACTTCGCTAATTCCGCTGGGGAAGACCCCCACTATACTATTGATTCGAGAACGGGTATAGTTCAATTTGGACCCCTAATTAGAGAACCAGCAGCACTCCAGCAAAAAACGCGGCAGCGGCTTCAAGTTCAACCGAAAACTGCTAAGTGGGAATACCGCAGAACAGGCGATCGCCGTCTCGCTCCTAGCAGCAAAGCAGCAGATTTAGATAAAACCCTACCCGAAAGACAATACGGTAAAGTTCCCCCTCCAGGCGCAGAAGTATATATGGTTGCTTACCGTACCGGAGGAGGAAGCAAGGGAAATGTCAAAGCTGGAACTCTCACTAGATTGAAAACTTCCATACCCTATGTTAAAACCGTTATCAATCACGAAGCAGCACGGGGTGGAGTTGACGCAGAATCTTTAACAGACGCAGCCTTAAGAGTTCCAGAGATACTGCGCTCTCGCGAAACCGCAGTTACTCCCAAGGATTTTGAAGTTATTACTCGAGCGGCGAGTAAGAAAGTTGCTCGCGCTCATTGCGTCACAAATGCTGACAGTAACGTCCCAGGAACCGTACGTCTGCTTATTGTTCCAGCGATCGAAGCCAATTCGATCGACTTTCGGGGGAAATTTGTTAAAGGAATGGATCCAAATGAAGTTTTTGCTCTAGATGACGAACTCCAAAAAGACATTCAAGCTTATCTGCGAGAGCGCAAACCCTTGGGAGTGCAAGTCAAATTAGAAGAGCCCGATTACGTAGGAGTTAAAGTAGAAATAGAAGTCATATTAGAACCCAGATACAATAACGTAGAAGACAAAGTAGAGATCCGTCAGCTAATATTAGCTACTTTGTATCGCTTTCTCAATCCTATTACTGGGGGTCTAGAAAGAGAAGGTTGGCCCTTAGGTCGTCCTTTATATTCCTCAGATATCGTATCTCAATGTCGAAATATTTCTGGGGTACGCAATCTCGGAACTGTCACCTTGTTTGAATCCCGTAAAGACTCTCAAGGCTGGTTTCTCCAAAACAGACCCCTCTCAACCATCCACCCTGGAGATAGAGGAATTATTTGTTCTTGGGACGATAAAGACCAAACCCTACCGTCGGGACACCGCATTAGTTTTATCGATTAAAGAAAATTTTTACTTTCGGTAATAAAAATGGTTCAAACTGAATCTGTTGCACCTTTATCGTTACAACTCGCCCCCCAGCGTTTTTTAGACGCAACCTCTCCCACTGGGGAAAATGTGTTGAATCTGCTAATATATCCAGGAATAATCAGCGACCTGCTATTTCAACTGGAGAATACTAGCAATCGCTCTTTGCGATGGAGACTTGAATTAGAGGGAGAGTTTCCCTCCAATTGGTACAATTGGACACAGGAAGAAGATGAAAAAGAAATTGCTTCCCATCAAAAAATAACCAAAACAATTCGCTTCTTTATTCCTGGAGACTTTTTTGAAAATCAGTTTGCAGTAACCGATCGACAACCTCAATTAAAACTAAACTATGAAGCGCGAATTCTCTTGTACGTCGAGCAAAACAATAGAAGCCAGTTAGTCGTATACCGACTTTTTTCTATTTTCGTGCGTCTTCCCAGCACCTATATAAATCTTTTGCCCCCAATGTACAAAGAAGTCGATTTCTTAAATCGATTTTTAAATATTTTCGAGCAAACTTTCGATCCAGCCGTGCAGACTTTAGGAGTTCTCTGGGCGTATTTAGACCCTTTGACAGCACCAGAATCGATGTTGCCTTTTCTGGCTCGTTGGGTCGCTTGGGAAATAGACGATCGCTTGGATATTAAACGACAGCGACGTTTAATAAGTAATGCCGTTACACTATATCGCTGGCACGGAACTCTTTTTGGACTGCGTTTCTATCTTCATTTATGCACTGGTTTGCCTCTAGACGAGCATTTACCAGAACCAGAAAAACACATTGGCATCGAAGAAGTTTTTAATGACGGCTTCATTTTAGGCGAAACTATCCTCGGTCAAGACTCCATAATTGGAGGCGGACGACCATATCATTTCTTCGTCTATTTGCGTCCCGAAAAATCTCAGCAAATAGAAGAGAATTTAGTCAGAGAAATAATCGAGCGAGAAAAACCTGCTTTTTGTACTTACGAACTCAACATTATTTATCGAGACTAACAATTAAATAACAGTGAATAAATACTTCAGTCAATCTTGAGAAGGAGTCAAATTAGTGCGAAATGAAATCAAAGCAGTTGTTTCCAAAAAGCGACTTAAACTAATTCCAGATATTGCTATTGACGGATTCGATCGCAGTAGTGACAAAGACAATCAATTTAAAGTGTTGGTTACCAACGAAAGCGATCGATTTGCTAGCTTTCAAGTAGAATTAGAAGCAATAGGAATTGAAGGAAAAGTAGAAGCAGAGTGGTATCAAGTAGATCCAGAACTTTGTGCGAAAAAACCACCAGGAGACGAGACAGAATTTGACGTAGTAATTATTCAGCCGCCCTTTCCTGTTTATCAAACTACTATAGATTTAAAAGTAAAAGTATTCTCGGTTGAATATGCCGATTTATATACAGAGCAAAGAATCAGCCTGACTATTGAAAAACCCAGGCGATCTTTAAAAGTTTATCTGCCAATTAAAGATTTTCAAGTTTTTCCTGGAGATCTAGTCAAAATTCCCGTCTTAATTTACAATCTCAGTCCCAAAAGTATAGAAATAATTCTCAATTTATCCGGACTTGAATCATATTGGTTCGAGGGAAATACCAGACAAGAAATACAAATAGCCCCTGGAGATTCGAGAGAAGAACACTTTCTCTGTCAACCGCCACGAGACGTTCAAATAATAAGCCAAGCTTACGAATTTGCCATCGAGACAACTAGCAAAGGTGGCTATACTCCCCCGATCGAGAGGGGAACTTTAACAATTCTTCCCTACGGAGTAGTTAAGCTTAATTGTCCCGAAGAAAAACTGACCATTCCCACGAAGAAGAAAAACTTTTTTGCTCCCAGTTATAACCGTGCAACCTACGAACTAGAATTTACGAATAAAAGTAATTTAGTTCAGGAAATAGATCTAGAAATTTCCGAAGAAGATCGGAAAAAATGTGCTTTAGAGTTGCCAGAACCAATAGAAATAGAACCAGGACAAAAAGATAGTAATTATCTCGTGGCCAGAAGGCGGCGACCCTGGTTAGGAAGAGAAAAAAGACTATTTTTTAAACTCATTCCCATACTATCAAGTAAAATTGATACCGAGGAAGAAGTAGAAGCCGATAAAGAAGAATTAAATACTAAAGTCCGCTGCGATCCCAGCGTACAAAACCTAGAATTGCGGGTCAAACCTATAGTTCCATTTCCATTGCAAATTCTCGGAGGACTTTTAGGACTGATATTACTGTGGCTGCTTTGGTATCTTTTCCCCCCTCATCATAAAGGTCCAGTCAATTCAGTGCGAATCATTGGCAACGCAGGTACAGTTATAAGTGGTTCGAGCGATCGAACCATTCGCAGGTGGCAAATTAATAGTGGTAAGTGGTATTTCTTTACTCGTCGTCTCAATTATGAAGGTGAGATTGCCTCTGACACCAAACAACCAGTCCGCGTCATTCGTCAAAGTACTAGGGACGACGACGTGATAGCTGCTGGATTAGACAATGGAGATATTAATATCTGGAATATCTTGTCGGAGAAGCAAACGAGCATGTATCGAAGCAACGATCGCGTTTTCGACCTAGATTTTACCAAAGATGCTCGTTATCTGTTTAGCGTTCACGGCAGTGGTTTTATCTATAAGTGGAACTTACTTCCAGATAATAGCGAACCAAGGCGAAGAGTCTATCTCAAAAATATTGCTCTGTACTCGATGGCTATTAGCGATATAGGGGAAAATAAGCCCATTTTGGTACTTGTTGGCGGACGCTACGGTAGATTTGGCGTGTGGGAGTGGAAAGGGGAAAAATTTTACGATATTAAATATAAAATAAATACAGATGCAGGTTTCGACAAACTTTTCGGTCAGAACCATTACGTCAATAGTTTAGCCATTTCTAGAGAAAAACAACTTTTAGCAATGGCAGACAATCGAGGATATATTACTCTGTGGAATCTCAATAAGATGCGTCAATGTATTAATGATTATACAGGGACAGCAAAGAGAAAAACGGATTCTAAAAATATTGGTGATGACGGTATAATTACCTCTAAAAAAATCATAGAATGCGATAGTGCTGTTGTAGACCAATGGCAAGAAAACAATAAAAGCCAACCCGTTCACTCTATAGCTATTACTAAAAGAGGTTGTTATCTAGCTAGTGTGGGAGATGATGAAAAAATCGTGCTTTGGCCTCTAGAAAAAGAGGGCGAGCGATCGCCTTCTGCCAAAGAAGGTAAAGTGATTGCTAAATCTTCCGACGTTCTACTAAAAACTGTAGACATAAAAGCAATAGATGACAAACTTCTTATAGCGAACAACGCCAAAAATTATCGCGTTAATATATATCGAACTAAGAGAATGGATGTAAATGCAGAGTGTTATCAATAATCCTCTATTACTTAGAGAAAAAGAATCTCCAGCGGGTACGAGTCCAATAGTTGAAAGTGGTTCTACTGTCGAACGTCGTTTTGTGGTGTTTAATTTGGGCAAAAAAAATGCCGAAATCAACATATCTTTTACCGTCGCAGATAAAAAATCCGAACAGCTACAACAGTGGGTTACTCTAGAACCTAATTCCATAACTTTAGAAGCTGGAGACAGTAAAGAAATTTCCCTGAGTTTTGAAATACCTCAACAAGCCACACCAGGGAATTATAGATATGAAATTTTCCTCGAAGCACCAGCACAATATCCAGACAAATTTTTCCGCTCTTCTCAACAGATAGTAGTCGATCGGCCACAACAGGAAAATAAATGGGGAGAAGCTGCCAAATTTACTTTAAAACCACCTGCTAGTTCTAATAAACCTTATCGCCTTAAAATTGAACAAAAGGTAGAAATAAAAATTGAGGTAGAAAATTCTTCCCTCTTGGTAGACTCTTTTGAGTTGAGTTGTCCCGATTTAGAAACAAAATGGTATACCATTCACTATCCAGAACGGGACATAGAATTAACAGGTTTGGTAACTGAAACAGAAGGACTAAAACTCAATCCAGGCAAAAAAGGAGAAATAACTTTAGTATTACATCCACCCCAGTCTACCCTAGCAGGGGATTATATTCGCACCATTAAACTAGCTTCGCAAAACCGACCCGATCTAGTTTTGTTAGACGCACTCTATCTAAAAATTCTTCCCGACGATCGACTAGACGGAGATGGTATGGAGATAACTCCCCTTCGTCGTACCTTACCACAAGACAAAGGGGAATTTGAGATCTCGATTACCAATCAAGGCAACATTCAGCGCGACCTCACTGTCGGTATTAGGGACGAGCAAAACTTATTTGCCTATACTTTTAAGTCAAACCAACTACTATTATTACCAACTCAGAAAGAGACCCTAGCGTTTACAGCCAAACCTCGTTGGTTCATGTTTTGGCGACGACCGTTTTGGGGAAAAGGATTAGAAGTAAAATTCGCTCCAGAAGTGCAAAATACCGAGGATTTGGTTCTACCAGAAACCAGAAGACCTCCAGCACTCCCCACAGACGTACCTCAAGGAACAATAGTTTGGTCTCGTCGCCCCTTATGGCATTTAATATTATTAATAACACTACTTGTCACTGGTGTGAGTGGAACGATCTTTTTCCTTTGGTGGCAGTTTTTCCGATTGCCCCCAGCTCCAAGAATTAAAGCATTTGGAACTACTAAAGTTATCGACGAAACAACAGAAACAGAATCTGTTGTTTTTAATTGGGAAATTGACAATCTCGAACAGTTGCAAAAAATATCAATTACCAGCACCGACGACAATAATAAAAAAGAACATAAGTCATATAGAAATTTAAATGAATGCGATGGAAATGAATTGCAAAAATGTATTCCTCAAGAAATAGTTAATTTTTGTAATATTGAAAATCGAATTCTTAACTGTCAGAAAATAACGACAAATATTGAAGAATCTGGAAAATACACTTTTGAATTACAGCTATTTCCCAAACCAGTAAGAAAATTATTTGCTAGAAGAAACTCTAACCAGCCAACCGATTCCGACTTATCAGATACGATCGCAATTGCAGACCCCGCAAAAGTTCAGGCGGTTAGTGACAGTGGGTTAATAACTTCGAGATCCACAGATGCAGATGGACAAAACGAATTGATTGAATTGAGGTGGGAAATAGATCGATTTAGTAAATTGAAAAGAATTAATGTTTTAGCCAAAGAAAACGGTGGCAAAACAGAAGTTTATCCTTATTCTATTTCAGAAATTACAGGAAACCCAGTGCCAATGCCAGGTTCTGGTCAACGCAGCGATCTCCTGGCATGTTCTCCGATCGAACACCGTTTGGATGCAAAAAACTGCTTGTGGAGTATTGAAAGATCTTCTTTACCTAATGGAGATTATAAATTTGATATAGAATTATTTGCTGATAATAATTCAGATAAACCATCAGATACATTAACTAGCAAAAATACGATTACAATCGCTCCTCAATCGTCAGAATCCGCGCCGAAAATTGAGGAAGTTAATATTACCGAACGCTCCTATGAAGAAGAAAAAGATCCAGTTCTCCTTAATTGGACGATCGCTAATGCCAATGAAATTCAATCCATAATAGTTAAAGCGATTTCCTCCGACGGTTCTTCCCGCGAATTAACTACCTACAGAAATACCAACGCAATTAGGCAATTCTGTTCGAGTGCGACGAGAACGAGAAATTCACTCACTTGTAGAAACGTTCCTGTTGGTACCCTACCAGCAGGAAACTACAGCTTCGAGCTAGTTGTTATTCCTCAACAACAGCGAGAAAACCTTAAAATCGCTCAAAAAACAGACACAATTACAATTCAACCCCAACCTTTTGAAATTACTTCTTTTACTATCAATGGAAAAGAAGTAAAACAAGGATCGACTTATCTTTATCCTCGTCAAAAAGGCGCACCTGTTATTCTCGACGTGGCTTGGTCAGTTAAAGGAGGTAACAATCTCACAATTCAATTGCTGCCTTTCGATGGAAAACAAAAACCAAAAGATTCTCTAAGATATTCTATTCCCGCAGAATCAAATCGCGAAAAGCTCACCCTAAAAGTTACCGATCGACTCGGACAACAACAAACGCGATCGATATTGGTGCAACCGTACATCTCAAATAGTCCTGCTACGTCAACAGATAATATACCTGGTTCGTCCCCCTCTTTTGAAGATCCGACTAGACCCGAGCCGATAGAAATAGCACCCCAACCTAATTAAAATTAGAGTATTTCTGCTCAAAGTAGCGATCGTATCGTGAATTAAGCGATCGACAAGGCAAGCTGTCGATCGCTTGAGAAGTTAGCTCAACTCGCGATAAGCCCTACACTGTAATTAATTACCAACGATCGTGAGAGGGAGTGTGGGGAGGGGAAGCAGGGAACGCAGAGCGCCAACATTTAATATTAATCAATATACCTCAGACTTGCACAAATGACTGTTTACTCCAAGCCAGGATCCACAAAAGGCAGCCGCAAACGCCGCCAAAATGATTGGCGACTTCTCAGAAAATTGTTACCTTATGTTCGTCGCCATCGAGTTTTGGCGCTCGTTTCACTTTTGCTGTTAATCCCTTTGTCATTAGCAGGAGCAATTCAACCTTTAATTATCGGACAGACCATATCCGTAATCAGCCAAGAACAGACTTGGAAATTTCTTGAACAACTTTCTGTCAGTCAAGCGGTTAACTTTCTCATCTCTATTCTGCTCGTAACCATTGTAATACGACTGATATTCGTCTCTCTTCAAGGATTTTTAGTACAGAAACTCGGACAAGAAATTACCGCAGGATTGCGTCAGGACTTATTTACTCACGTCAGTTCCCTCCCAGCTCAATTTTTCGATCGAATGCCAGTAGGAAAGTTAGTTACGCGCATGACTAGCGACGTAGAGTCATTGGGAGACGTATTTGCTACTGGAGCAATTGGAATTGTCAGCGACGTTATTTATATTTTAGTGATGACGATCGCTATTTTTATTACCCAATGGCAGTTAGCTTTAATGCTATTTTTAATGCTGCCGTTAGTAATGGCTTCAATTATTTATTTCCAGCGGCAATATCGCAAAGCTAATTATCAAGCTAGAGAAGAACTCTCCAAACTCAATTCAATGTTACAGGAGAATGTTACTGGAATTAATATCGTGCAGCTATTTCGCCGCGAAAAATTTAATTCCGAGATGTTTCGCTCTGCCAACCAAAGCTACCGCGGTGAAATCAATAAAACTATTTTCCACGATTCAGCAGTTTCAGCAACTTTAGAATGGATGTCTTTAGTGGCGATCGCCGGAGTTCTCTGGTTGGGTGGCGTATTTATCCTCAACAAACAAATTAATTTTGGTACTTTCACGACTTTTATTGTCTTTGCTCAACGTTTATTTAATCCCTTGCAACAGTTTGCTAATAAATTTACCGTCTTTCAATCTGGTTTTACTGCTATTGAAAGAATCAGCGAATTAATGAGCGAACCAATTGAAATTCAGACTGCTACCAAACAATTAAAACTCCAAACAGATAAGCAAAATTCTGGTGGTGAAATTCGTTTTGAAAATGTTTGGTTTGCTTACAAAGAAGACGAATACGTTCTTAAAGGTTTAGATTTTATCATTCATCCAGGAGAAAAAGTTGCTCTAGTAGGACCCACAGGTGCTGGTAAAAGTTCTATTATTCGTCTTTTATGTCGCCTTTACGAACCAAGCAAAGGTCGCATTCTCGTAGACGGAATTGATATTCGCGACGTGCCTCAAACCGAATTAAGACGTTATATTGGCGTAATTCTTCAGGAGACTTTTCTCTTTGCTGGAGACTTGAAAGGCAATATTACTTTAGGGGAAAACTACTCTTTAGAAGAAGTAAAAGAGTCAGCTAAATTGACTAATATCGATCGCTTCATCGAAGAATTGCCCCGAGGTTACGAGACTCAATTGCGGGAAAGAGGTTCTAATTTATCAGGAGGACAGAAACAATTAATAGCATTTGCTCGCGTTGCTATTCGCAATCCTCGCGTTTTAGTCTTAGATGAAGCAACTTCTAGTTTGGATGTAGCTACAGAATCTCTAATTCAAGAGGCATTAGATCGTCTTTTAGAGCAAAGAACTGCCATAATTATCGCTCACCGACTATCTACTATCCGCAATGTAGATAAAATTTTAGTACTTAAAAAAGGTCAGTTAGAAGAATCAGGAAGCCACGACGAACTAATCGATCGAGATGGTTTATATGCCAATTTGTACAAGTTGCAAATGTTAGGAACTTGAGTCAGAACGCAAGTCGATCGCAGCGAAGGGGCTAAATTAGGTTAGGATGATAAATTAGACTAAAAATCTAATAATTAGTCTAAATTCGAGCGTCAGTTTTTAGCCGTCAATATCTCCCTTTTACAAATGAAATCCTATCTAGCCGCAGCCATTCAAATGACCAGCAAGCCAGATCTCGACAAAAATCTGACAGAGGCAGAAGTATTAATTGAACTTGCCGTACGTCAGGGAGCAGAATTAGTAGGCTTGCCAGAAAATTTTGCTTTCTTGGGTAAAGAAGAAGATAAATTAGCTCTAGCCAAGACGATCGCCCAAAAGACTGAAAAATTTCTCAAAACTATGGCGCAACGCTTCCAAATAACCATCTTAGGAGGCGGCTTTCCTATTCCTGTAGAGGGCAATGAAAATAAAGCATATAACACTGCTCTTTTAGTAGATTGTAACGGGAAAGAACTGGCTCGCTATCAGAAAATACATTTGTTTGACGTTAACCTCCCTGATGGTAATACCTATCGAGAATCTAGCACTGTCATGGCAGGTAAGGAATTACCCCCCATCTATTTTTCTCAGAATCTAGGTAATATAGGTATTTCTATTTGCTACGACGTGCGCTTTCCCGAAATCTATCGCCACCTTTCTCATAAAGGTGCTGAGGTGATCTTTATTCCCGCTGCTTTCACTGCTTATACTGGTAAAGACCACTGGCAAATACTTTTGCAAGCTAGAGCTATTGAAAATACTTGTTATGTTATTGCTCCAGCACAGACAGGAAATCATTACGAGAGACGTTATACTAACGGTCACGCCACGATCGTCGATCCTTGGGGCATAATTTTAGCTGATGCAGGAGAACAACCAGGAGTGGCGATCGCCGAAATTGACCCCGATCGCTTACAACAGATACGTCAACAAATGCCTTCTTTACAACATCGCGTTTTGCTTGAAGGAGGAGGTACTTTGCGCTGAAACAGCAGGGGGGAGAGGGGGAGAGGGGGAGAGGGGGAGAAGGGGAGACGAGGGAAATGAGGCAGATGAGGCAGATGGGGCCAACAGTCAACAGCCAACAGCCAGCAGCAAACAGCAATCATCCAAACACTCCTCGCACAGATATTTAAAATTTACTCTTAAAATAATCTAAATATTTTCTATAAAATTGAATATAATTGCTGCCAAAATTATTGCTATGATTGTCTATTTCTTTTTCGGATATTGCTAATAAATTAGATAATTCTCCTGGTTTACTAATTTTATCTACTTCTCTAGAATCGATCGCTATTTTGAGAAAAAAAACGAAATGGTAAGAATAATTATAATAGTCTAGAGAAACTAATTTGAGCTTTTCTGGATTGAGATTTAATCTAGTTTCTTCTCGCAGCTCTCTAGCCGCAAATAATCTAACATCTTCAAGGTTGCTAATTTTACTTTCGTCGTAGTTTAAGCTTCCTCCTATGAAACATATTTGACCTTTTCTAAAATATCCATCTTTTCCAACTACTCCAAAGATATATTTATTATCTGCAGTCACGGGAATGACAATCACACCTACATGAGAAAAAAGATAATTGCGATCGTAATTTTTAGCCAGAATATCGGCACCACCATTTTTTTTAAAGAGGATATCTTTATATTGGCAAGTACTTAAATCGATTATAATTTTTTGCTCAGATAAAATTAATATATTTTCAACAGTATAAACAGTTCCATTCCATAAGTTATCCCCACAAATTAATTTTTGCTCTTGCCAAACTTTTTCTCGATCGCTTAGATAACGATCGCAATATTCCCTCACATTATCGGCAAATCTGAGAATGATTTCTTCAAAACTTTTGTCCGACAAATCTATCATCATATCGAGGTCAAAATTATTGAGTAGCTATAATGAAAACACGGTAGAATAATCTAAGTGACGATCGGTTTTGAGTGCCAGAGAGCCTCTTTCTTAAGAGTGATTGATAAATAATTTTTGAGTAATTCGAGAAAACGTTTAACTTTTAAAGGAATACGATCGCCATATGGATGAACTGCATAGATAGGAGATTCGTAAGCATACCAGTGAGGCAGTACAGGAGTTAATTGACCCTTTTCAAAGAAAGGATAGACAAAGATATTAGGGAGCAGAGCAAATCCCATGGCTAGGGAGGCTAAATGAGCAGCAGTCGGGGAGTTATTGACTTGAATTTTAGGTTGGAGAGACAGGCAGAGCTGACCGCGAGACGGATGAAAAATCTGGTGCTCCTTGTGGCCTTGTTGCCAATTAGTAGCAATAAAGGGATAAGGATGAAGTTCGACAGGATCTTGAATTGAAGCTATGTGAGGGATGAGATCGGGGGAAGCACAGAAAATATCTCTCAAACTACCTAAATAAGAAATACGATAATTACTATCGCGCAAAGAACCAACGGAAATAGCCAGATCGAGATTGTGTTTGACTAAATCGAGTCGTCGATCGGTAATTAAGAGTCGCAGCTGGAGCTGAGGAAAGATTTGAGATAATTCTGACAAAACCGGTAAGATGAGACCTGTTTCGAGAGCGTGAGGAGCAGTTAAGGATAAAGTGCCTTGAGGAAGTTGTTCAAATTCTTGGACTTCATCGAGAGTTTGATTGACCAGAGCTTGTAATTGAAAGCATCGTTGTGCAAATTGCTGGCCAATATCGGTCAAGGACAAACAGCGAGTGGTACGGTTAATTAGGCGAGTGCCAAGTTCTTTCTCGAGCTGTGTAATGTGTTGGCTAACATTGGATTTGTTCATCTGAAGAGCATCTGCGGCCAATGTAAAAGAGCCTTGTTTGACAACTTCAGCAAAGATGAGCATCCGAGAGATAGATTTCATAAGTTCAAAAAAACTAAACAAAGAGTTCTTTAAGACAGGCTTTATTTAATAAATTAGAACATTTATAATTGCGATAGTTCGATTTTAGAGAAAAAAAAATCCAACCTTTTCCGAATTTGCCATGATGTTTTAAACAAGTAATCGAGCAAGAAGCTAGGCTGTCAGTCGCGATCGAGATTACTGAAACAGACTTAGTAAACCTGCTCAAATTAATTCCGTAGATCTTGCTGGTGATGAGGGGATGATTTTTTCCAGTTTAATTTAAAGGAAAACAATACCAAAAGAATTTAATTAAGAAAAACATGAAAACTATTTTTCCCAAGAGAGATTCTTTACTAAATCACAAACTAAATCTTTTAACACCAGAGCAATTTACAGGACAAGTACAAATTAAATCGAACAATATCATCAGCAAGAAAATAATAATTTATAAAGATTTTATCGTAACAGTAAAGTGGAAGTGTTCCTCTTAATGTAGTTGACGCTCTCACCGTTAACCTCCTTACGTCGGTTTAACGGGAGATTCTTGCTTCAGTGACTCTTGACTAGATCGAACAGGTTTAACTGGACAACCCCCGTCAGACCGTGGAAAGCCCCGAGCGGGCGAGAAATGTTTTTATTTTTACCCGCAGAAGTCCTTTTACGACAACTTATCGCTCTTGGTAATGTGCGTTAACTAACTTTATTAATTTTAATCGTCATTTTTTAAACTCATATTTATTGTTTTTTGTCAACAGCAAAAGTGGCAGAGTTTTTCAGACTTTTTTTCAATTCAATAATAAAAAAACACAGCAATAATAAAAAACAGCTTGGTAAGGTAGTCGATTACCCTTTTGGGAAAATCGACTTTTTTTTAACTCCATTAAAATTACTTACTCTAAAAAAAATGTTTGAAGAGATGGCTAGAAATAATACTAAATTAATAATAATTAGAAGAACAGATTGCTAAATTTTTAGCACGATCGAATTGGAAGAGCCGAAAAAGAAGTGGGCCTGCTCCTATTGATTAATAATTAATTAATTTGGGCTCTACCGAACTTACAATATCAATTGTGGAACTTAAATACCTGCACCTCTTGTTTAACAAGATTTTTAGCGCTTCGATCGCTAGTTTTGGACAATAAATATTGTAGTAAAAGCCTTAAACTCTTGCTAAATAAGGCTTTACCGCTCTAATCCCTCCAAGAATAGAGATACCTCCCTTCTGAGTGAATTTTTATTAAGGGAAGGTAAAGAACGGGCACTCTTAGACCATCTTAATTGACCAGTGGCCAGTATCTTGGGGGGAATTAAAACAGAAGCCCTATTTTCCTAAGGTATGAAGCTCGCGCGAGCCCCACGAGCTGTGCTGACAGTATAGTATTTCACCTTAAATCAAATCTTTCTTATTATTCTTTTAATAGTATTCTTTATAATCCGCTAATAATATGGGAGTTATAAATTTTCTCGATTTAATTTGTTGAAAGCCCATTTATCAGGAGATTTTGAATCTTGACAGCTCCACAGGGGCAGAATCACATTGAGCCCCTTCATTTACTAACTTCTATAGGTATAGGAATAACCTCTTCGGTTTGGGTATTCTTAATAGGAATTAACTGGAATTCAGAAAGTCTAACTAAAGAAACCCAAAAGGAATCTCTAATTAACTCAAATCAGCATTTTATTGCTTCAAAAACAAGCTCAGATTTCCCTCTAAAAAATTTAGAATTAGTTTCTAAATTTATTGAGCTTGAAGATGTTCCTTATGGTAGCTTTAAGTCTGGTGGCAGCACAACTTGGGCTCCGATTAGAAACCAGATCGAACCCCAAATTCGCTCTGCCTGGCCAGAATTTAAATTTCATTACACCCAACATCCCGTTCATTCTCCCAGTTCCCGAACGGGTATTTATATGTTGCTACATAATCAATTAACTTTTGCTCAATCTTCCCGTCCTCTTTCTCTTTCAGAATACTCTCAAGCCAATGAAATTGGTTTTAATCTTCAACAAATTCCTATAGCCCTCAACCCTATTGTTTTTGCGGTTCATCCCAGCTTGAATATTCGAGGGTTATCCTTAAATGAACTCAGAGATATTTATACAGGCACAATTACTAATTGGAAACAAGTTGGCGGCCCGAACTTAGAAATAACTGTTTACTCTAAATCTCCCCAATTTAGCGGCGAGGCTCAGTTCTTGATCGACAAAGTTTTATCAGGGCAAAAATTGGCTCCTAATGTGAACGTAGTTGACAACATTACTAAAACCCTTCGACAAGTTGCTACCGATCGAGGTGCTATTTTCTATGCTTCTGCTCCTGAAATTGTGGGACAGTGCCAGGTAAAACCCCTTTCGATCGGTAATACCCCCCAAACCCTAATCTCACCTTATGTCACACCTTATATAGAACCTCAACAATGTCCAGCGCGCCGAAATCAGCTCAATTACCAGGTGTTTCAAAATCGCAGTTATCCCCTACTTCATGAAGTATATGTGATCGTTAAAGAAAACGGGGGCATTGAAGAGCAAGCAGGATTTGCCTATGCCAGCTTACTTCTTTCTCAAGAAGGACAAAAGCTGATTCAAAAAACTGGTTTTGTTCCCGTCCGCTCATTCCCATTTTCTCAATAATTGCTACAAATTATTTGACTTAATGTTAGTCTACGCTCCGCTAGCAAAAATTAGATGAGTTGGCCCTGGGGGTGGGGCGATCGCTTTTTCTACAAGTATTATTGCTGAGAATTCTAGCAATTGCTTTAACCTGCTTTCTAGCTTATTGTTGCCGCCTTCTCTTCTGTAAATCTACGCATATTGTCTTAAAAATCTTCAGTAATTTGGCTGATAAAATTGAATGTCTTTTTTCTAAGATAATAATCATGTGTTTATAAACTTTAGAAAAACTTTGTAAATCATCTCCAGCGAAAAATTGCTGGATGCAACTTTAATTTACTATCGGGATTGGGATTAAATAAAAATGGATAAAAATCAACGTAGAGTACTGGCAGTATTAATGATGCGTTTTGGGCTAAATCCTTATGAAGCAATACCTCTAGCATCTCAATGGTTCTTAACTCATCCAACCGCTTCTTGGAGTACATTGAGCAAATTACTTCTGACGGGAGAGGTAATTTTAAAAAATGGCATCTTACATGATGTTACCCCAACAGAAATAAAAATACTTACTAACCAGATGCGCGGTCAAAATGGAATAGAAATTAAAAATCGTTGGTATAGTTTCAAACTGTATCCTAAATGCTTTACAGGTGTTGATGCGGTAGACTGGTTTGTTAAAACTCAGCAGGTAACTAGAGAAGAAGCAATTCAAATAGGAGAAATGTTAATCGCTCGTCAGATAATTCATCACGTTCACGACGCGCATAACTTTAAAGACGAGTATTTGTTTTATCGTTTTTATGTTGATGAAAAGGTGGCCACTTATTCTGAGTCTAATTCGGAGTTAGCTTCAGAAAATGTACGTTCTAGAATTATTGGGCAAGATCTAGTTTGAATGAAGCGTCGGAAACTGCCTCCGTCGTCCAGACAGGGGTAGCAGTTCATGAATGTTGACTGGGGGAGGAAGGGGAGATCTAGCTCAGACAAAAAAATACCAGCCGAGTGCTATATTATAAGCCTTTTAGCGCTGGCAATCTCCTTTTTGGTGATAAATGGCGTTTATCTAGATCGACAGGTCTATTTAATACACATCCAGCATTATCAGGACTAACACTACAACCATTGGCATCTGATTTTAATGCAGCTAAAATACTGACCGAGCTCGTAAAGCTGAGAAAAATTATAAAACCGACCATAAATAAATTATCAGACATATTTGTCTGAGTTTCTTGTCTTCTCAATATCATTCAATATTCCTTTTTACTTAAGAGACTTTTACTATTGCCAATATTAGTTTTTTCTAGATCTTATTATTACCGAAAAAGTCTGAAAAATCTTGAGTGGATACGATATTTATCTTATAGAAAAATGCGATCGCTACCTGAATAGATATTAAATCGTTGTCCCCGTAAGAAGCCTATCAAAGTAATACCAAATTCTTCAGCTAGAGATACTGCTAAACTACTAGGTGCAGACACAGCACATATTATTGGAACCTTAGCTACGATACACTTTTGTACTATTTCAAAACTAGAACGTCCGCTAACCATTACAATTCGATCGCTTAAAGGTAATTCACCTGCTAAAAAAGCAGAACCCACTAACTTATCGACTGCGTTGTGTCGTCCTACGTCTTCTCTTAATTTCAACAGTTGTCCGGATAAGTCAAATAATGCCGCAGCGTGTAAACCACCTGTAGCGGTGAATATTCCCTGAGCCGAGCGCAATTTATCGGGTAAGCTGTAGATTACATCTGCTGTTACTTGTTTCTCAACAGAAATAACTGGACAACCTCTAATTTTTAAAGCTTCGATATTAGCTTTTCCACAAACTCCACAAGCGCTAGTGGTGAAAAAATGACGTTCTAGAGAAGGCAAATTAAGAAGCAATCCTTCTCTCAATTTAACATTGACAATGTTATAGAGTTGTTCTTCTTTTAAATCGCGATCGACACAATAACTTATTTGCTCGATATCTTCTCGCTTGCTCGCCACTCCCTCACTGTAGAGAAAGCCAGCAGCTAGATCGAAATCTGCGCCTGGAGTCCGCATGGTTATTGCTAGTGTTTGTTGCGGATTAACCAGACGAATTTGTAAAGGTTCTTCTATAGCTAAATAATCCGATCGCGATATTTGTTTATTATTTTCTACTACCAATATTGTTGTTTTAGTTTTGCTTCTGTGAGGTTTAGTCATTAGTTATTTTGCGCGATATTAAACCTTATCTAAACGCACCAAAGCATTATAATCTGGAACTCCTTCAAGCGATCGCTTGCTCTTATCCAACAAAACATTTCCTTCGGGCCAATGTATCTGTAAATTACCAGGTTTCATAGGTGCCATATAAACCCGTCCTTTATATTCGCCCAAATCGTTTTTTAAAACTACTTTATCCCCATCTTTCAAATTCAATTTTTCAGCATCCACCGAACTAATCAAAACAGCTTCTCGCGCCGCACCAGTAATAGCATCTTTGTTTTCCTGAACCATACTATTAAACTGCTTTCCTCGACGAGTTGCTACTAAAAAATGTCCCTCTGGTATCTCTTTTGACGATGAAGACAAAGCTATAAACTGAGCCCGACCATTTGGTGTGGAAAAATTCCAACCAAAACACAGATGTTTTCCGCCATATTGAAACTCGTCACCAGCTTCTTTTAAGTGTTGAATTCCTGCATATTGAGGAATCACCATAGCAATTTCTTTGCGTATTTCTTCTGTATTTTCAAACTGCAACTTATCGGCTATATCAGGACGTACCCGCCTCGCCAATTCCAGAAATACTTCCCATTCCGATCGCGCTTCTCCTATTCTTCTTCCTGGTATTTCTGGACTAAAAATAACCCGTCTTTCTGTAGAAGTTTCTGTAACTCCTCCTGGTATTTCATAGCGAGTAGTCGCAGGAAGTAATACCACTGTTTCCCCTGGTTCCAAAAGCATTTGTTGGCTGCAAACAATATCCACATGCACCCGCAGAGGAATATTCAATAAAGCCGATTTTACATAGTCTGGATCTGGTAAAACATCTAAAAAATTCCCGCCTACAGAAAATAAGACATCTAAATTATTATTCGCCGCCGCATCTATCATTTCTGGAGCAATTAATCCTCGATCGCTCGGCACTTCAAAACCCCAAATATTGCTCATCTCTTTGGCATTTTCTACATTTACTTTTCTGCCCCCAGGAAACACCGTAGAATAACATCCCATTTCCGCCCCACCCTGAACTCCAGAATGTCCGCGAATCGGCATTAAACCGCAGCCTTCTCGCCCTACAAAACCCTTAGTTAAAGCTAAATTAATAATGGCTTTGACATTATCTTCCCCGCACTCGTGTTGGGTAATGCCCATACTCCAGACAAATATAGCTTTGTCTGCTTCTTTTACCATCTTGGCAAAGGCATACATATCCTCGCGAGTTACCCCCGAAATTAACTCTAATTCTTCCCAAGATTGAGCCTCTAAAGCTGATTTTAATTCCTTAAAATTGCTGGTGTAATTGTTAATAAAGTAGTCGTCGTGCCATTTTTCATTTATGATATGTTTAATGGTACCATTGAGCAATGCTATATCTCCCCCCAGGTTGACCAGAAAAAAGTCTTCAGCAAACTTAGTCCCAAACAACGCACTTTCAGGAATAGAAGGCACCCAATAACGCTCCATTCCTGGTTCTCGATAAGTATTTATAACTACTATGCGAGTGCCTGCTTTTTTCGCCCAGTGGAGATATTTGACCGTGACGGGTTGATTGTTGGCAACATTGGAACCGATAAAAACTAATAAATCGGTGCCGATCCAGTCTTTATAAGAGCAAGTGGTCGCTGCTGCCCCTATAGTAGTTTTAAGTGCGTTAGTACTGGGAGAATGGCAGATTCTAGCAGCATTATCCACGTTGTTAGTACCCATCGCCCTAACTGCTTTTTGGGCAGCGTAATAGGTTTCGTTGACAGTACCCCGACTGGTAAGATAGTAGGCTGTACGATCGGGCTTAGTGTTACGAACGCGATCGGCAATCAACTCTAGTGCTTCATCCCAACTAATGGGTCGGAAGCCTTTATCTCCTTTGTCTCGTCGCATGGGATAGGGCAGTCGCCCTAAAGATCTCAGTTGGCTGCCGCTTTTAGCTTGCAGTTTAGAGACATCTTCTAGTAATTTAGGTTTTAGTGCTGGCATAGTGTTAAGTTTGAGAAGTCGCAGCCGCACATTACACAGGTGGATGCCATCTAAAGTCCAGTCTTTCATACCCGTGGTGCCTAAAGAACAGCCGTCACAGACTCCGTTATTGAGAATCCGCCAAGCATAGGGTAACTGGTCGAAGTTAACCAATCCTGCTCGAATTACTTCCCAATAGTTGTTAGGATATTCTTCGCCGATACCGAAGGGTTTCCAGCTTGCCCAAATTGAAGGATTCCAGAGTTTTTTGGGTTTTTTTAGCATGGTAAGTACTTGTATTTTTATTTAAGACACCAAAAGCCGAGGTGCGGAGAAAGAGAGCAAACAGACGTTATAGAAATTTATTATAAAAAGGAAACAATTACGAGCGAGATTTATTAAGTTTTGCTGATTCTTGAAAAGGAATTTCTTCGCTAACTACCTGGGGTTTGACGGCGGATAGTTCGCACTCTTTTTTTGGTATATTCCTGTAGAAGACAGCTTAATGAGTTGGCTTTTTCCATTAATAGGTAAGGATTCTTTTTTTCCAATCACGAGAATTCCTTCTGGTACTAACCGATCGAGAATTCCTTGTAAGACTTTCTGCTGCAACATTGGTTCAAAGTAGGTGAAGGCGAGATAGCGACAAAGTATGAGGTGGAATAAGCTATCTGGCATCTGTTTTCGGATGTCTTGCTGTTCAAACTCGATTCCCTCTCTAAAGGCAGATTTGAGACAATATTGCCGATCTCCATCAAAAGCTTTGGCTATCCACGGTTTGGGGAGTTCTTTGAGCGTTCCTTTGGGATAACAGCCGCGCCTAGCCCTTGACAAAAGATACTCGTCTATATCGGTTCCCAGGATATGTAAAGGTAAAAACAATTTTAAACCAGACAAACGGAAATGTTCGATCGGCTTGAGGGTATAAACTTCTTCTCCAGAAGCACAACCAGCACACCAACAACAAATACTGCTGTCTCTTCTCTCTTGTCCTAACTGTATTAGTGTTGGCAGAACCTGACATAATTGCTCGAAAACTACCGCATCTCGATAGAAACGAGAAATAGTAATCCTACAGCAAGCATCGACATTAGACCACTCATCGGGATGGTCGAGTAAATAGGTCCTATAGCTGGTAAAATCTTCTAACCCTAGTTTGAGGAAACGATTCCTTAATCGCCGACAAACCTGCCGCCGTACTCGCTGAAAACCCGACCAGCGCAAGTGCAATTTGGGCAGGATTTGCTGCAAGAAGTTAACACAATCGGGGTCTTTCAAGTTTCGCCGCCATCTAGATTTGAGAAATTATACTCCCTCAATGGGATTGTAGAACAGTCATCACATAAATAACAATAGAAAGCGAATAGCAAACAGCTAAAAGCCAACAGCAATAAATAACAATGCCAGTACGTCAGACTTTAAAATTAGCTAATCTAGAGATTTCTTACTTAGAATGGAACCGAGGAAAACAACCACTAATGTTGTTACACGGTTTAGCAGATTGTGCCCTAGTTTGGTCGAGTTTAGCAGATTCTTTGGCTTTAAATTATCACGTCATAGCTCCAGATTTACGCGGTCACGGGGAAAGTAGCAAACCAGAGACTGGCTATACTTTCGAGCAAGCGATCGCCGATTTAGAAGCACTCATGGATAGTTTGGGATGGGTCGATACTCACGTTGTAGCTCACTCCTGGAGTGCTAAATTATTAGCGATTTGGGCAACAAAACATCCGCAACGCTTCCGCAGTTTGATTTTAGTCGATCCCTTTTTTATTAGCACAATTCCCAGTTTTTTCGAGATAACTTTCCCGATTTTGTATCGAGTTTTGCCATTTCTCCAGGCTATGGGACCGTTTAGTACTTATGAAGAAGCCGAAAAATTAGCGCGATCGCTAAAGCAATATAGAGGATGGTCTCAATTACAACAGCAAGCCTTTCAAGCAGGAATGGAACAAAAACCGGACGGATCTTGGGGGTCTAAATTTACTGTAGCTGCTCGTGACGAGATTTTTGCAGAAGTAATGAAGGTAGAAGGACTTACCCAACCAATTGAAATACCCACTCTATTCATTAAACCAAAACAAGGTTTAAATCGCACCCAATGGCAACTCAAACCATATAAAACCTATTTGAAAAATTTATCTATCTCTGAAGTCCCAGGCAATCATTGGCCATTTTTGGTAGAACCCGATGCGTTTAACCATACTGTCAAATCATTTCTGACTAGTTGACAAGAGGGGAGTTTGGGGAGATGGGGAGAGGGGGAGACGGGGAGAGGGGGGATGGGGAGACTGCGAAAATAGCCAACAGCCAACAGCTAACAGCAAATAGCCAACAGCCAACCACAACGTTGTATAATCACAACAGAATTTGGTGAGGATTGATGATCGTTCAGATGAAATCGAGTAGTAACAACATAGAAAAATATCTGAAAAAGAAAGTAAGAGAAATTGTTGCTAGTAAAGGAATTGATGTCGCAACGAGAAAAGGAAGTAAAGAATTAAATATCTTAGTTAAAAATATTTCTTATATAGATTTTCCTAACCAAGAAGAAGCAGGAAAAGTAGCGGAACAATTAGGAGAGAAAATTGTCGAAATTTCTCAGCAAAGAAATAAAAAATTTTTAGATAAAGGAGTGGTCCGACAAATAGTAACTGCTGGTTTTGTTCAGTCTTTATCTGGAAGCTATAGCTCATCTTCTGCAGAAGAACCAGCAGCTTCAACAGATACACCAGCTCCAGTCGAGGAAGCACCTGTTGCAGAGTCAGAACCTGCTCCAACGGAAGAGAAACCTCCAGAAAGTGAGGGAGATAATTCCCAAGAAAACGGTTAAAAACCGTTAAATAATATCTTTACGCTTCTGGATCCAGATAATTAAGCCGAACATAATAGCAATCAATAAACTTTGCATCATCCAATGCTTGGTGACATTTACATTAAACATTGAGCCATTGTTTTTATAAAACGTCTCCAGCACGCCTTCGGCTTCCCCTATAGCACCTTCATATTTCTCTTTCCAGTTGCTATAGTCTTCTTGCCATTGCTTCATGTCTTCTTGGTATTCCTTCATTTGTTTCTTGAAAGATAGAAAAGCTTCGGCAGTGGTGACATTGCTTATGTCCAGATCGGCAGGTCTTTTGGGTTCTGGCTCTTCTAAGATCGGATTATATTTAGATTGAATTCCAGGAAAGTTGCAACCGTTAAAGATTTTTTTTCCTAAACATTGGCAATCATTATTTTTTTCAGCATCGGTGAGGTCTTTGCGCTTATCTTCGGGTAAATTCCAGCAGCTATCGGTGGCAATATCTTTACCTATTTCGGTAATAGTTACTAAGGACTCGAAAGACCATTTCGTAAAAGAGACTTGATTTAATACTCTGCCTGCAGTGCCAAAATTATCTACTGGTAATATTCCTCCGCCAAAAGTAAATTGAGGGACTAAGAAAATTACGGTGAGCAAAGGAGCGATATTTTGATTTGGAGAAACAGCAGAAATTAGCAAACCCATCACCATACCAGCTATCGTTGCTAAGAGTAAAGTTACATACATTTTTCCCAAAGCATCTGGAGAATGAGGAAAGTCTATGGGTAATTTAAACAGTAAGAAAATAGCAGCTTGATATATAGCTAAAACGATGCTGACCCAGATCTTGGATAAAATGTAGGGGATAACTTGTAAGCCAATGGTGCGCTCTCGGCGATAGATTTCTTGCTCTTTGACAATTTCTCGCATAGTAGCAAGGCTGCCAACCATAATCGCAATTATAGTCATGATAAAGAGCATAGTTAGTGCTTGACCTGGATCTCCTGTTTCACTGCCGAACAATTCAAATGGCCAAGTGATCAGATCGAGTATTCCCAGAATGGGAGCGATCGCCAGCATGAGAATTAAACTAGCTCGATCGCGGGCGAGAATGGCTAAATTGCGCTGAGAAAGGATGATCAATTGCTGCCAACTAGAGATATGCTTGTTTGTAGGGCTGGCAAGCTGTTTGGTTTTAGTCTTAGGTTTTTTGGAAGAGTTGGAGTTAACAAGATTGTTTTCTCCTCGATCGTCTGGATTTAAATTGGTCTGTTTTTGGATAACGCATTTTTCGTATTGAGGCGATCGCATGTATTCTTCTTGCCACTCCTGGGGCGATGATTTTTCCTTCTCTACTTTGGGATAAATTTCATTAAACCTACTCACCCCAAAATAGGATAGAGCCTCTTTAGGCGGACCAAAATAGGCTACATTACCCCCTTTGGCTAGAAATACCACCAAGTCGCACAACATGACATTTTCTGTTGCGTGAGTAATTAACAAAATAGTGCGACCTCCATCGGCTAACTTGCGCAACAGTCTCATTAGCTCGGTTTCTGTACCTGGATCTAGCCCAGAAGTTGCCTCATCTAAGAAAAACAGATCGGGTTTAGTTAACAACTCCATTCCGATCGATACTCTTTTGATTTGACCTCCACTGAGAGTTTTTACCTGTACGTCTCTGCGGTGAGTTAAATCTAAATCTTGTAGTACCTCATCTACTCGTTTGCGTCGCTCTTTTGGGCTGATATCTGCTGGCATTCGCAGTTGAGCGGCATAGTCGAGGGCTTGCTCGACTGTCAATTCCATGTGAACTATATCTTTTTGAGGCACGTAGCCAATTTCCGTGCGGTAGCAATCAAAGTTTTGATAGAGGTTTGTACCGTTGACTAAAACTGACCCACTAGTCGCCGGACGGAAACCATTGAGAGCGTCGAGTAGAGTTGATTTTCCCGCACCGCTTACCCCTGCAATCACCACGAAGTTACGAGGGGGAATAGAAAGGGAGATATTATTGAGCAGGTTAACCCCTTTTCCTACCACTTTGTTCAAATTGACCGCATCGAGGCGCAGATTCCCTTCTTCGTCTTCTGTAACTAGGGTTTCATCTATGTTTAATACGAGACGATAAGAACCAATGCGGATATTATCCCCCACCATGAGCGCCCTTTTGTTCTCAATCTGCTTGCCATTGACAAAGGTGCCATTGAGAGAATTTAGATCGGTTATGTAAAAAGAGCCGTTTTCTCTCTCGATTTGGGCGTGGAAACGGGATATAACTGGTTGGTCTATCTGTATGTCATTTTCGGGATCTCGCCCTATGCCGATCTTGTTGTGACCTTGAAGAGAAAAATCCTCTAATTTTGGTCTATCTTTATTAACTTCTCCTTTAGTTGGATCTCGTAATATAGTCGCATCAGCAAAAACAGTTTTTGGTAAGCTTTTTTTAGCCTCTACCTGAAATCTTAATCGAAAGTTGCCAATTTTTATTGTATCCCCATTAGCTAAATTTTGCGAATTAGAAGGAGATAGTTTTTTATCATTTAAATAAGTGCCATAAGTACTTTCTAGGTCTGTAACTACATATCCTTCAGATGTTTTACTCACTAGAGCGTGATAGCGAGAGATAACTGGATCGTCGAAAACAATAACATTATCTGGAGAGCGACCTATGGAGATTGAATCCTCTTTTAATGTCAAATCGCGAACAATTTTTTTGCCTTCAAAAATCACTAATTTTTCCTGCATGTATCTATCTTGCCTCTATTAGTACTATTAGGGTTTTTAATTGTATTTCTACAGGTAAATTCATCCTATTCTTCTCCGCAGCTCAAAAGGAATAGATCTATTTATTTTTTATAATCTAGCCTTTTATATCGCTGCGATCGAATTCAAAAGTCGATCGTTCAATTTTAATAAAAGATTTGCCTGGCTAGACGATCGAAAATGAACTTTATTAAATAATATCTTTGCGCTTCTGTATCCAGATAATCAAGGCAAACATACTACTAATCAATATACTCAGTATCGTCCAATGCCGAGTAACATTTACATTAAACATAAAACCATTATTTTTATGGAATCTGGCAAGGATACCTTCGGCTTCACCTATGGCACTTTCATATTTCTCTTTCCAGTGGGTATATTTGTCTTGCCAATCTTGCAATTGGTCTTGGTATTTATCGATTTTGTCAATGTAAGATTCGATCGTGGTTTGATAATTTTCTAAATCTTTTTGGTATTGTCTTTGCGCTACTGGTGAATTTGTTTTAGGTTTAGAAGGTAGTTTAGGAGGATCCTCAGGTTGAGCGGGCTTTTGAGGTTCTGGCTCGTCTACGATCGGGGTATATTTGGATTTAATTCCAGGAAAGTCGCAGACCTGAAAAATTTTTTTTCCTAAACATTGACAATCATTTTTTTGGGCATCGGTGAGACTTTTGCGCTTATCTTCGGGTAAATTCCAGCATCGATCGCCAGCAACATCTTTACCCAAATCAGTAATAGTTACTAAAGACTCGAAAGACCACTTAGTTAAAGAGATTTCATTTAATATTTTTCCTGCGGGGCCAAAAGTATGTACTGGTAATATTCCTCCACCAAAAGTAATTTGGGGAACCAGGAAAATTATGGTGAGCAAAGGAGCAATATTTTGATTGGGTGAAATAGCAGAAACTAGCAATCCCATCACCATACCAGCGATGGTTGCTAAGAGTAAAGTTATATATATTTTGCCTAAAATCTCTGCAGAATGAGGAAAGTCTAAAGGTAATTTAAACAATAAGAAAATAGCAGCCTGATAGAGAGCTAAAACGATGCTGACCCAAATCTTGGATAAGACATAGGGAATAACTTGCAAGCCAATTGTACGCTCTCGGCGATAGATTTCCTGCTCTTTAACGATTTCTCGCATAGTAGCAAGGCTGCCAACCATAACCGCAATTAGAGAAGCGGTGAAGAGCATAGTCAGTGCTTGACCGGCATCCCCTTCAGTGTTGTCAAATAATTTATTTTGCCAAGTGAGGAGATCGAGTATTCCTAGAATGGGAGCGATCGCCAGCATGAGAATTAAACTGGCTCGATCGCGCATGATAATGGCTAAATTGCGCTGAGAAAGGATGATAAATTGCCGCCAACTAGAAACGCGCTTAACTTTGGGAGTTCCAAGCTTTTGGGTCTTAGTCTTAGGTTTTTTGCCAGGTTTAAAGTTAATAAGCGTCTTTTGCGGTTGGGGTTCGAGGTTTAAATTCTTCTGCTGTTGGGCAACAAATTCTTCGTATTGAGGCGATCGAAGGTATTGTTCCTGCCATTTTTGTGGCGATTTTTCATTTTCTACTTTGGGATAAATTTCATTAAACCTACTCACCCCAAAATAGGCTAGAGCCTCTTTAGGCGGACCAAAATAGGCTAAATGTCCCCCTTTTGCCAAAAATACTACTAAGTCGCACAACATGACATTTTCTGTTGCGTGAGTAATTAGCAAAATAGTGCGACCTCGATCGGCTAACTTTCGCAACAACTGCATCAGATCTGCTTCCGTACCTGGATCTAGACCGGAAGTTGCCTCATCTAAGAAAAACAGATCTGGCTTAGTTAATAACTCTACTCCGATCGATACCCTCTTAATTTGACCGCCACTGAGGGTTTTTACCTGTACGTCTCTGCGGTGAATCAAACCTAAATCTTGTAGTACTTCATCTACTCGTTTGCGTCGCTCTGTTGGGCTGATATCTGCTGGCATTCGCAGTTGAGCGGCATAGTCGAGGGCTTGCTCGACTGTCAATTCCATGTGAACTATATCTTTTTGGGGTACGTAGCCAATCTCTGTACGATAAGAATCAAAGTTTTGATAGAGGTCTGTCCCGTTGACTAAAACTGACCCACTAGTCGCCGGACGAAAACCATTGAGAGCGTCGAGTAGAGTCGATTTTCCCGCACCGCTTACCCCTGCAATCACCGAAAATTTGCGAGCGGGAATGGAAATGGAGATATTATTGAGTAGGTTAACACCTTTGCCTACCACTTTATTCAAATTGACGGCATCGAGGCGCAGATTCCCTTCTTCATCTTCTCTGATTAGGGTTTCGTCTATGTTTAATGTCAGACGACAAGGGCCAATGCGGATATTATCCCCCACCATTAGCACCCGTTTGTCTTTAATCTGCTTGCCGTTGACGAAGGTGCCGTTAATCGAATCGAGATCGGCTATGTAAAAAGAGCCTGTTTCTCTCTCGATTCTGGCGTGGAAACGGGATATAACTGGGTGATCTATAGATATATCGTTTTGAGGATCGCGCCCTATACTGATGGTGTTGCGACCTTGAAGAGATAATTTCTCTGATGTTATAGTATCGTGATAAGTTTTTCTTTTTGTTGAAGCATCTTCGCTAAAAGAATTTGCAGAAGCCGTTTCAGGTAAAGATTCTATAACTTTTGTATAAAATATCAAGCGAAAATTGCCAACTTTGATGAGGTCGCCATCAGTTAAAATTTCCGAGTTAGAAGGAGATAGTTTTTTATCGTTTAAGTAAGTTCCATCACTACTCTCTAGGTCTGTAATTACATAGCCTTCCGCTTTTTTGCTAACTAGAGCGTGGAAACGAGAAATAACGGGCTCGTTGAGAACGACAACATTATCTGGAGATCGACCTATGGAGATCGAATCATCTTTTAATATCAACTCACGAACAGTTTTATTGCCCCGAAATATTACGAGTTTGCTCACAGATACGGGCATAGTCAGTTTTGTCAAATTAAGTAACGCTAGGCTTAAATTCTCTTAAAGTATCTCAAACTAACCTAAAGTATGACACGATCTAAATCGGAAATGTTTCTGTAAAATTTATAAAATTAACTGGCAAATGGTAACTAGTCAGGCAAGACAAAGGTTATTGTAATTAAAGAAAATTTTTAACAATTAAGAACAAAAAAGCCCACGATGAACTTGCGAATTGGTAACGGCTATGACATTCACCGTCTGGTAGAAGGAAGACCGTTGATTTTAGGTGGGGTAGAAATTCCTCACCATTTGGGGTTGCTAGGACACAGCGATGCAGATGTTCTCACCCATGCAATTATGGATGCTATGTTAGGTGCATTGAGTTTGGGAGATATCGGTCATTATTTTCCCCCCTCCGACCCAAAATGGGCAGGAGCAAATAGTCTATTGCTCTTAGAACAAGTCAATGAGTTAGTTAGAGCGCAAGATTGGCAAATTGGCAACATAGACTCGGTAATTGTAGCAGAACGTCCTAAACTCAAACCCCATCTCAAAAATATGCGCGATCGCCTCGCTACTACTTTAGCGATCGCTCCCGATCGAATTGGCATTAAAGCTACTACAAATGAAAAATTAGGGCCAGTTGGACGAGAAGAAGGTATTTGCGTCTATGCTGTAGCATTATTACTCAAAAAACAATGAAATCTGTTGCGGTCATCCTCGGAAGTGCCTTCGGCGAACAATTTCCTCAAGATCTTTCTCTCAAACAAAGAGAAATTGCAACCCCTTGGGGACAACAACAGCTATACCAAGTAATTAATACTAACCGCCCAGCTTATCTCATATTTCGCCACGGAATACCTCACCGACTGCTGCCCAATCAAATATCCTATCGAGCGCAAGCTTGGGTGCTACGAGAGCTTAATTGTGGAGCCCTAATGGTAACTAGCTCTGTGGGAGTCCTAAACGATCGACTGCCTTTATATCGTCCCATGCTAGTTACCGATTTGATTATGCTAGAAAATCGGCTGCCAGATGGAACTACTTGCACTATGTTTGTAGAACCTCGATCGCTTCAAGGACATTTAATTCTCAACGAGGGACTGTTTTCTGTTGCGCTCAGACAACAGGTATACAAATTAGCACCAGAATTAATCGAGTCGCCAGAAATAGAACTAATATTTGCTTATGTAGGAGGCCCCAGAGTTAAAACAGCAGCCGAAAATCGCACGTGGCACAAATTAGGTGCAGACGTTAACTCAATGACACTTGCGCCAGAAATAGTCTTGGCTAATGAATTAGAAATACCTTGCGTCGGTTTGGTTGTAGGACATAAATACTCTCTACCTGGAATTAAAGTATCAGGCGATCGCTTTGCCGTATCCGAGTCTCTAGAATCATCTCGTCGTGCAATGGAAGAAATTATTATTAGGTTTTTAAAAGAAGCAACAGAAGTACCTTTCAGCAATCAAATTTTTCGGTTTAACAACACTAATGAATAAAATATATAAGGGTGGATGCCAATGCGGGCGCATAAGATATGAAATTACAGGAGAACCTCTAACAATTTATGCCTGTCACTGCAAAGAGTGTCAAAAGCAATCTTCGAGCGCTTTTGGAATGTCTATGCCAGTCAAGCGCGAAGCAGTTGCGATCGTCCGAGGAAAGCCAAAACAATGGACTAGAAGGTCTGAGAGTGGACGGGAGGTTTCTTGTCTGTTTTGCGGAGATTGCGGCACTAGATTATTTCACCATCCATCGCGCAACCCGAAGATCGCAAATGTCAAACCTGGCACTCTCGACGATACTAGCTGGTTGCAGCCAGTTGGCAATTTGTGGACTAAACGCGCTCAGCCATGGGTACACCTCTCAGAAGAAATGCTCAATTACGAAGGTCAACCAGATGAATATTCAAAAATGTTTGAGCAGTGGAAAAATGCTAAAAACGGCTAAAAAATGAATCAATTAGAGACGGAAAATATAATAAATTTAGTCGATCGCCACCTCAGTTGGTTTGAACCGAAAGGAAAACCTCAACGATTAAAAGGCGGTAACCTCAATTACGTTTGGCGAATTGAAGGTAAACCTCGATCGATTATTTTTAAATATTTTGCGCCTCATATCGCTGTAGCTCCAGAAATTCCTCTAGATTTACAGAGAATGCTTATAGAAGCTAGATGTCTTCAAGCATTTTCAGAAAATGGAGAATTTGCACCTATAAGTAACCCAGAAATTCGTCCCCCGCAAATTTATTATTTTGACAAGCAGGGACACTTTTTAGTAATAGAAGATGTAGAAAATTCTAGCGACAATAACTCTAATAATAATTGGGTTTTCCAATACTTTTCTGGTCAAAAAGCAGGGGAAGCGATCGGTAATTTTATCGGTAATTTGCACGCAATTAGTTTTAAAAAAGAACACTTAGCAAAACATTTTGATAATTTAGGAATTCAAAAAACTCGCTTACAATTACAATACAAAGCTATTGTCGATTTACTAGAAAAAGCAGGTATTTCCGATTTTAAAATATTAGGAAAAAGGGTAGAAGAACTAGGAAAAAAATACCTTGACAAAGGACAAAATCTTATTATGGGAGATCTTTGGCCGCGATCGATTCTTCCTACTCCTCAAGGACTGAGAATAATTGACTGGGAATTAGCCCACTACGGTCGTCCCGCACAAGATTTAGGTCATTTTGCTGCTCATTTGTGGATGATGTTCCATCGGGCAAAAGAACAGCAAAAAATAGAAATAAAGAATATGTTGGAAAGTTTTTTTATTAGTTATAACGAGGCATTAGGAGAAAGAAAATACGAGATACTAAAGCCAGAAGAAATTATCGATTGTTCCATTCATTTTGGAGCAGAAATTTTAGTGAGAACAATAGGAAGATTTCAAAGTGGTTATCTTTATGACGGACTAGATTTAGGCGATCGTATTATTCGAGAAGCACTACAAACAGCAGCATTACACATTCGATCGCCAGAAAAATTAGACACTTTTTCTTTATTAAAATACAATTGACGTTGCTAGAAACGACGTTAGAATAGGCAAGAAAAAATACCATTAAAATTATAAATTTTATGAAATTTTCTCTAAGCAAGGTAGCTCTTATTCTAATTTGGGGAGGCTTTTTTCTAAGTAGTTGGGGAAGTTATTTGCGGATTGAATCAAGTAAATTCCATAAATGGCTTGAAAGTGTTCACAGCCAATATGACGATCTTCCTGGAGCTGGGCTATGGCTTGCTTATTGCTGGCAATGTACTGGATTCATTTATTTAATTTCCACTATTTTTATTACTTTTATACTCTTTTTAAGAGAAGAAACCTCCGATACAATAACGATTAATTTTTTCACTATAATGTTTCTGTTTATATCATTCCTAATATTAATTTCTGCTTTACAAAGCTTATTTTATGTTTTTTTTGCCATCGCTATTGGACAAATTCTTTTAACAATTGGCATATTATGTGGAATTGCTAGATGGCACTGGTTGTGATTAACTAACAAAATTTCTAATCACCAATTAAAACAGTTAGACACCCTTCCATAATTGTATTAATCCCACCACCTTCTTCGATAATTTCATCTTCTTGACGACAAGCAGGATATCCGTTAATTGTTACTGTCAAGCTGCCAATAGTTACTCCAGGTCCGTGAATAGGACAAACATGAGCTTGTTTCTCTATTCCCAGCCAAGCTGGTTGACCTCCGATAAACACGTCGAGACTAAATGCTGTTCCTGTTAATACAAACCCAGGTGGATGAGCTACTAGATCCCCTATTCTTGCTGCTGGTTTAGCTAACATTTTCTCTGTTTGTTTTAGGTTTAATTAATATTAATAATGATATCTCAATCGAGACTTTTTCGCTAAGTCAGAAGTTTGTTGTTTGTTGTTTGTTGTTGGCTGTTGGCTGTTGGCTGTTGGCTGTTGGCTGTTAGCTGTTAATTATCTCCCCTGCTCCCCCTCTCCCCCTCTCCCCCTGCTCCCCATCTCCCCACACTTCCCACACTCCCCTGACCTCTGACCCCATTCCTAAACAGGAGTACCGTTCCAACCTGGTGCAACCGCACTCACAGCCCTGCTGAGGTTAGGTATAAAAGCGATCGTATAATTAAACGGAGAACTAATACCAGGGGTAGTTTGCTGCATTCGATTTGTATCGATTCCACGGGGTCCGAAAGCCGATCGTGTTTCTAAAACTAAATTGTTGTTAGAGAAAGACAAACCAGTTGGAGTAGCTGTATTCGTCCTGCCACTATTTAATATAGCTGAAACAAAAGTACCAGTTCCACTAGGAGCGATCGCAGTCCCTTGTCCTCCTGTATTTGGATCTAGTTTAGCTACAACAGTGACTTTTGGGCCTCCTCCCCTACCGTAGCTTGACAGCCATCCATTGCGTGCCAAACTTTCTAAACCACTGCCTCCTCCATCTACGGTAAATGCTGCGTAGAGTTGACTCCCACCATCCCACAACAATCCTACACCCCGTCCGTCTGGGCCTCCTGTTTCGTAATCGTTTTTAACCCAGTCCCTCCTACCATTGGTAAAACTAGTAATAATCGGATTTTGATTGTTAGCACTAACTTGTTGAATTCCAATATAAATACTAGTAGAACCAAAAGTCACTTTAGCCGCACCTTTAGCATCAAGTGTGGCTTGGGTGTCTGTTGGGGTAAATTTAACTTCATTCAAATCGATCGCGCTCAAACCTGTTGGTGTTGTGGGTGGTAAATTGACATTGAGGTTAGTTGAGAGTCGGTTTCCTGCAATATCTATTGCTGTCAGAGAGAGAGAGTTTACTCCTGTTGTCAATTGATTTATATCTAGCTGAGAGTTAAATGTTCCAGTTGCAGTAGTCGTTAGGGGTATGGCTGTACCGTTATTAATACTGTACGTCAGTGAAGCGATATTAGAGCCAGTCCCATTTGCTACTCCACTGAGTCGATCGCCAGCACTAATATTGCTATTAGCTGCGGGAG
>JASJDA010000209.1 GCA_030065755.1 Prochloraceae cyanobacterium
CATTTTCAATGTATTTAAGCTCATTGACACCTTTTCTGGAGTCACCAATCGTCGAGATTTGCTCCACAAGTTAATTAGAATTTTGGAAAAAGACGAAATTTTTCAGGATAGACTTAAGCAAAAATTTGCTCAACTCGGAGGAATTTTTTTGAAACTGAGCGAAATGCTCTAGCCTTTCCTAGTTTGGGGCTAACATCTGCTTTTAAATAATTAGACAATATTGTATAATCTTAAACATATCAGAAAGATTAGCTGGAGGTATGTCTAATTTATTGACCGTGAAAGAGGCAGCAGAGTTGCTCGGAGTTACTCCAAAGACAATTCGGCGATGGGAAGATGAGGGAAAAATAACTGCAACTAGAACCCCTGGTGGTCATCGAAGATTTGATGTTTCGGGATTAATTACTAACAGGAAAGATGACTCATTAACTGTTGCATATGCGAGAGTATCTAGTAAAGACCAAAAGGAAGATTTAAAGAGACAGGTTATTGTTTTAGAATCCTACTGTGCTAAAAATGGATGGAGTTTTGAAGTCATAAAAGACCTTGGCAGTGGCTTAAATTACCGTAAAAAAGGACTAATTAAATTAATCAAGCTTATCTGCACTAACCAAGTAGAAAGATTGGTCATAACCCATAAAGATAGATTACTTAGATTTGGCGCTAAATTACTGTTTACTTTGTGTGAGATATTCGGGACTGAAGTAATAATTATTAATAGAACAGAAGACTCTACTTTTGAGGAGGATTTGGCTCAAGATGTTTTAGAGATAATTACGGTATTCACTGCTAGACTATATGGAAGTAGGAGCCATAAAAACAAGAAAATAGTAGAACAATTAAAAGAGGTTGCTAAAGGATTAAAGTAAAAATGCTACTAGGATTTAAAACCGAACTAAAAGTAAATATAGCTCAAAGAATCCTACTAGCTAAACATGCAGGAACAGCAAGACATGCATATAATTGGGGTCTTGCTCTATGTCAAAAACTGTTGAAATACAACAAAGAAAATCCTGAAGAACGGCTAAAGTTTCCAAGTAGCATTGACCTTCATAAGCTATTAGTTGCCTTAGTAAAGCCTACCTGCAAATGGTACTATGAGGAAAGTTAACTTATTCTCAATGTTTGCAACAAGTCTGTTTAAACCTCGGTACTGCTTTTAATAACTTCTTTGAAAGAAGGAATAAATATCCTCGTTTTAAATCAAAGCATGGTAAACAATCTATACAATACCCTCAAAACGTTAAAAGGATAGAGGATTGTTTAAGATTGCCAATGATAGGAGATGTCAAAGCAGTATTTCATCGGGAAATAGAAGGAAAAATAAAGACTGTAACCGGATCAAAGAACAAGTCAGGTCAATATTTTGCTGCTATTTTATTTGAAGACGCAAGAAATCCACTATTCCGCTGGTTTCTGGGTAGGAAGCCCACGCTGTACCGCAAGGTCAGCGTGTGGTAGTTCACAAAGTCATTCCTAAATGGGTTAGCAAAATTAGGCTGGTTGATTTATAATGCCAAATTCCTAAATGATTGCTACATATCCTTTTCCCCCTCTCCCCTGCTCTCCTGCTCCCCACACTCCCCACACTCCCCTCTCTCATGACCGCCAGAAAGATCCCGCTGAATTGTCAGGTTTCCTGTTCCCTTTTAACAAAAATAACTTAACCTAGCAAAGACAAACAAATATATGTAAAGCTTGGATCGTAGACAACAATACACTTGGGAGAAGACGCAAATGGCTGTTAAATTGAGCAAACCGATTTTAGTAGTCGGAATTTCCCTATCTACTGGAATCTGGCTTTGGGAAAGTTTTCTACATTCAGTAGCCAACTTAGGAGAGTTAAGTGTAATAGGAACAATAGGTCTGGGTGCAATATTTTGGTGGTGGCAAAACAAAGCTAACCAACAAATACTAACCTCTCAAAGCTTATCTTCTATAGATAGGGAAACAGTTGAAGCGGCGATCGCCGCTTCAAAAGTAACTATAGATGCTTTTGAGAAAGAAGCACCAGATAAAGATATTTCCTCCTTAAAACAAGCTATTGAGCAACTACCAGAAGCATTAAATCGGCAAGAATTACAGATAGCTGTTATCGGAGGTAAAAAAGTCGGTAAAACTAGCCTAAAACAGCTTTTGGAAACCGAAGATAGCCATCAAAATATTCAACTAGTAGAAATAGAAGCTTTATATAACAAAATAGAGGATAAAGAAACAGCAGCTATCGAAAATAGCTTAGCCTCTGATTTAGTATTGTTCTTGACTAATGGGGATTTAACCGCTCCAGAATTACAGACGATCGAGCAACTAAAACAATCTAATCAGCGCACAATACTAATTTTTAATAAGCAAGACCGATATATACCCGAAGAAAGAGCTTTTATCTTACAACAATTACGGCAAAGGTTAGAAAATATAATTCCTGTAGAAGATATAGTGGCAATTTCTGCCTCTCCTGCGATCGTCAAAGTTAGAAAATATCAACAAGATGGCTCGTTGCAAGAGACAGTAGAACAACCTGTAGCAGAAATAGAAAGCTTAAAATCTCGCCTCGAACAAATCCTCGATCGCTCTGGCGAAGAATTAGTATGGGCAACAACTTACAGAGACGCTCTAAACTTAAAAACTAAAGCCAAAACTATTTTAAATGAAGTCAGACGCGATCGCGCTCTACCTGTAATAGAACAATATCAGTGGATTGCTGCCGCTACCGCTTTTGCTAACCCAGTAGCAGCCTTAGATTTATTAGCCACAGTTGCTATTAATGCTCAGATGTTAGTAGATCTCAGCGAGGTTTATCAACAAAAATTTTCTCTCTCTCAAGCTCAAACAGCTTCGGGAACTATTGGTAAACTAATGATTAAGTTGGGACTAGTAGAACTTTCTACCCAAACCATAGGCACTATTCTCAAAACTAACGCCGTTACCTATGTTGCTGGGGGTGCTATCCAAGGAATTAGTGCGGCCTATTTAACTCGCATAGCAGGTTTGAGTCTGATTGAATATTTCCAAGAATTAGAAGTTAGTGCTACATCTGGTGAGGAGTTAAATTTAAAGACTTTAGCACAAAAATTACAAAACATCTTCCAACAAAATCAACGGGCTGCTGTTATACAAAGTTTTGTCAAACAAGCGGTAGGACGTTTGTCACAAGAATCATCTAAAGTGCAAAAAGTTGTCTTACCAACTCACATAACTTCAGAAGCATAATATCGGCAATTTAGAAAGAGGAACTACAATTAGTTCCTCTTTATACCGTTTTCCTAAATGATTGTTACAGATGAGGGGGTCAGAGGTCAGAGGTCAGGGGTCAGAGGTAAATATTAAATTACCTCTGAAAGGAACCTTCTCAATAAGTCTGGGTGACCTCGCCGAGACAGTCTCTGTTTCTTTGACCTAACTTTTCGTAGCGAGCTCCCCAGGCTTTTTTGAGAAGGTTCGTTTCAACTTTAGCCGAAAGACAATAAAACTAAAGCAGAACCAGCCACAAAAAGAAAGGCAAAACCAGCTACAAATGCTAGGGTATAATCAGATTTTTGAGGAGAAGCTCCTTTAGCCCGTGCTTTAAGAGCGTGCCAAGTGTGACCTCCTAAGAAAACTAAACCCAGTAAAACTTGAGTGAATGCAAATACAGAGCGATCGGTGCCGTAGAACTCAGTGGGATACACAGTAGTATTAAAACTGATGAAATAAGCAGAAATTAAAGCTGCTAGCGCGACACCAGCCAAAGAGTAGGAAAGAATTGCATCTCCTGCAAAAATCACCCGTTGCTTTACCCAGCTAAAAGGTTCGTTAGTTAGGTGCCAAGCCCCACCAGCAATTAAAAGTGTCCCGATCCAAATATGACCGCCGATAACATCTTCTAAATTATCTACGCTAGCCATTCCTAGAGGAGTCCACTGTCCGTGGTTAAAGCCAAAGATGTAGCCAAAAATTACGAAAGGACTCAGAGTAGGACTACTGACAAAGCGGACATCTGCAACAGCTGGGTCATAAATACCGCCGAAAAACATTGCTTTGAGAACTAGCAAAAATGCACCTAATCCTAAGATAATTAGGTGGCTTCCTAAAATAAAGCCCAGCTTCTTGGGATCGCTCCATTCGTAATGAAAAGTGGTAGCTTTTCCCTGTTCGTCTTTCAAGAGGGCTTTCCCTCTAAAGGTGTGGAAAAGCCCACCTGCACCTAAAACAGCAGATGAAATTAGATGTAGAATACCAATAACAAAATAGGGATAAGTATCTACTACGGCACCATCAGCACCTACACCCCAACCCAAACGAGCTAAATTCGGCAGCAACAGTAAGCCTTGTTCGTACATTGGCTGACTAGGTACCAAGCGAGTGATTTCTAGCAAGGTTATCGAGCCAGCCCAAAACATTATCAAGCCAGCATGGGCAATATGAGCGCCCAGTAAGCGACCTGACAAGTCGATAAGACGAGCATTTCCCACCCACCATTTATATTGGCTACTGTTTATTGTTGTAGTTGTCATAAGTTAATCACCTCAGAATTATCTAGGGAGGAGCAACAGTTGCTCACTCCCTATGCGTGCCGCTACGCGGATCTCGAAGAGATCGAAATTCTATTACCTGCCGTATAATGGCGATATTGAAACTATTTTGTTCGAGAAGTTATTTACAATAACTTCTTTTTTGTCTTAGCTACTATTGAGCAGTTGCCGCAGAATCTAGAGCTTTGGTAACTCTGCGAAAATCAAAGCCAATGGCTCGCAATGCGTGCCAGAGATGACCTTGCAAGAAGAAGAAAGCCAAGAAGAAATGAGCATTTGCTAACCAACAGCGAGCGGTATGCACTCCTGGTGCTAAGTCTGCTGTGTCGGCAAAATAAGGTGCGACACCGAGTTGTACTTCTAGTACAGGGCCGTAGAATTCTACGGGATAAGCTAAGGTATTAACTGCACAGAAGTATGCCGCTACAAAACCAGCTAGGGCAATACCGCCTAAAGAATAGGAAAGAATTGCTTCTCCAGAGAAAATCAAGAGATTTTTGGCCCAGGGGAAAGGCTCTGTGATAATGTGCCAAATACCCCCAGCAATCAACAGAATACCAACGAATACGTGACCGCCAACTAGGTCTTCTAAGTTATCAACTGTGGCAAAGTGAGTTTGATAACCGTAAATTACGAAAGGATCGAGAGTTGGTTCTGTTACTAATCGTACTTCTTCGATGTTCGGATCGTATAGTCCACCCCAGATCGTGGCTTTAGCAACTAGAAGTAAAGCAGCCATACCAAGAAACAGTAGGTGATGACCCAAGATTATGCTCAGTTTTTTGGGGTCATCCCATTCAAAGTGGAAGTTATTGGCAAAACCTTTGACTTTGCTCAAGTCTTGTTCTCCTTTGAAGGTGTGGAATAACGCTCCTGCACCTAAAACCGCCGATGAAATTAAATGGACTGCTCCGACAACTAGGTAGGGATAAGTATCAACAACTTCGCCGCCACTGCCAATACCAAGTCCTAGGGTAGCTAGGTGAGGTATTAAAATTAGTCCTTGTTCTCCCATAGGCAAACTAGGATCTAATCGAGAAATTTCATATAGGGTAAATGCTCCAGCCCAAAAAGTAATTAGAGCTGCTTGGGCGACATGAGCGGCGATAAATAAGCCTGAAAGTTTGGCAAAACGGGCATTTCCAGCCCACCAATCATATTTAACTTCGGGATTCTCGTATGCTTGCACTGTTAATCCTCCAGCTAATTGCTAGCTTGTTAAAAATCTTTAGCAACAAAAATGTCGCTTGGCTCGATTGTGCAGCATCTAAATTTCGATCGCAGCTTATTACAAGATTTTTTTAATAAGTTAGAGATAATTTTTTCTCAATTAATCCCTTGGTTCTTCTCATAGATAGATGTTTAGCATTATAGTGCGAAAACACGTGCTGTCTTATTAGTATACTTTATCAATTTAAATGACCTTGATAAAACATCTCTATTCTGCAACTATAAAAAAAATATAAAAAATAAATACAAATAATTGTCAATAAACCAAAGTTGATATATGCTCGATTTGTTATCATCTATTGCATATTATTCTCAACTAATTAGCAGGAGGAAACTTTGACAAGCGCTTCAGCAGATTCGGTTTTGTCGCCAGAACCAAATTACCAAGAGATTCCTTGGTGGGCGGGTAATGCTCGCTTAACTAATTTCTCTGGCAAACTATTAGGGGCTCACGTTGCCCACGGGGGCCTAATTGTTTTCTGGGCTGGGGCAATGACTCTATATGAGTTATCCCATTTCGATCCGACCTTGCCAATGTACGAGCAAGGTTTAATTTTATTGCCTCACCTAGCCAGCCTAGGACTTGGTATTGGCAGTGGCGGTGAGGTTATTAGTACTTACCCCTACTTTGTAATTGGTGCATTGCATCTGATTTCTTCTGCTTTTCTAGGTTTTGGAGGAGTATTTCACACTCTATTGGGGCCGGAATATTTGCAGGAGAAATCGACTTTCTTCAGCTATGACTGGAGAGATACCGACAAAATGACCAGCATCATTGGCATTCACCTAGTTCTGTTGGGATTAGGCGCTTTTCTACTTGTAGCAAAGGCGATGTTCTTTGGTGGCTTGTACGATCCAGCAGTTGAGGACGTACGTTCGATCGCCAACCCAACACTAAATCCAGTCGTCATTTTTGGTTACTTTTTTGGTGCCATAGGTAAAAATTGGATTGCTGGAGTTGACAACCTAGAAGATGTAGTAGGAGGTCATATCTGGATCGGCATCCTGTTAATTGGTGGAGGTCTTTGGCATATCAAGACTAAACCTCTTCAATGGACGCGGCGACTGTTTGTTTGGTCTGGAGAAGCCTATCTTTCCTATAGTTTAGGTGCTTTGGCTCTGATGGGTTTTATTGCCGCTTACTATGTGGCAGTTAACACCACTGTTTACCCAGAGGTATTTTACGGAGAACCCCTATCAATTCAACTAGGTATCTTCCCTTATTTCAGTTCTGCTGACCCAGATATTATTTCCTGTCGAAGTTGGTTGGCAAATGCCCATTTCTTCTTAGCTTTCTTCTTCTTACAAGGTCATATTTGGCACGCCTTGAGAGCTGCTGGCTTTGATTTTCGCAAAGGTCGGCGCGATTTCACAGCACCCGAACCAATTAATTAGTAGAGACGTTCCATGGAACGTCTCTACAGGGGTTAAAAAACAGTTAATCGATCGAAGATAAACAATATAGTACTACAGGAGGTACTTGATGAGCGCAGTAATTGCGGAGAGTCCTAACAAAGAACAAATACCAAATCTAGGCTGGTGGTCTGGCAATGCTCGTTTTGTGGAACTATCGGGTAAATTGCTAGGAGCCCACGTAGCTCATGCAGGTTTAATTGTGCTGTGGGCAGGTGCATTTACTCTATGGGAAATATCTCGCTATAGTCCCGACGTGCCGATGTACGAACAAGGGTTAATTTTATTGCCCCACCTGGCAACTTTAGGTTTTGGCGTAGGGGAAGGAGGTCAAATTGTTGACACCTATCCTTATTTTTTCATTGGCGCTTTCCATCTAATTTCCTCAGCATTTTTGGGAGCAGGAGGGATTTATCACTCCTTGCTGGGACCAGAAGTATTAGAGAAAAATTCTACCTTCGGGGGCTTTTTTGGCTACGACTGGGAAGATGGAGACAAGATGACTACCATCATTGGCATTCACCTGCTGTTGTTGGGGGTAGGTGCTTGGCTGCTAGTATTTAAAGCCATGTTTTGGGGTGGAATTTTTGACCCCTCGATTGGTGCTGGTGGAGATGTGAGGGTCATTATTAATCCAACTATTAATCCAGGGAGAATTTTTGGCTATTTGTTTGGGGTATTTGGTCGAGAAGGAATGGCTGCTGTCGATAACCTAGAAGACGTGGTAGGCGGTCATATCTGGATTGGTTCTATCTGCCTTTTAGGTGGTTTTTGGCACATAGGGACTAAACCTTTAGGTTGGGCGCGTCAGGTTTTAGTCTACTCTGGAGAGGCTTATCTATCCTATAGTTTGGGCGCGATCGCCTACATGGGGATTTTTGCCGCTTACTTTGTTACGGTTAATAATACTGTTTATCCTGAAGTTTTTTACGGGCCAGTTGGGGTATTAGATACTGAGACTGGTATTGTTACTGCTCGCGGTTGGTTAGCAACTTTCCATTTAGCCTTTGGACTGATATTTTTGTGCGGTCACATTTGGCACGCTATTCGCGCCAGAGGCATTGCGAGGGGATATAATTTCCAAAAAGGTCTTCCTGTCAAAACTGCTTCAAATGACCCCCAAATTGGCAATTTAGCAACCCCTCTTAATTCTTCAGATTTAACTTTCAATTTTTTACAAAACTTACCCATTTATCGCCCTGGACTTTCTCCATTTCGTAGGGGTTTAGAAATTGGCATGGCTCACGGATATTTTCTTATTGGGCCATTTGTAAAGTTGGGGCCTTTAAGAAATTCTGAAGAGGCAAATTTAGTAGGTTTAATTTCTGCGATCGGTCTGATTATCATTTTGACAATTTGCTTGTCTATTTACGGCAGCGTTTCTTTCACAAAAGAACCTCAAAAAGCTTTCTTAGAAATGACTACTGCATCGGGGCCAAATGTACCAGAATTTCTTAAAACTTCTGATGGATGGAATCAGTTTGCTGGCGCTTTCTTAATTGGCGGTGTCGGTGGTGCGATCTTTGCCTACTTTATTATCAATAATTTGGATTTATTGAAGGCAATTGCCACTGGAACTATCTAGCTTTTTATTATTGATATTAGGCGATCGCAATCTGACATTTTTTTGCGAATGTATTAGCAATCGCCTAATACTTAAATACGCTTTTCCAACTCTATTTATTTGCCAATAGAGTTTAATTTTGTGTCCATAAAATCTCTAATTTTTTTTGACAAAAAGTAGTTGACAATTTCTCTCATTAGGCATATTATTTAAATAGATACTTTTCAAGGTGTTCTCGCTCTCGTTGTGGGGTTAAACAATTAATTAACCCCATTTATCTCTAAAATTTTTAATCTCAAATAGAAAATATTTTTGTTAGCGATCGGCAGCTAACAAGTAACAGCAAATTATAGGATTTTCCTACAACTATGAATTACTGTCCTTGTTGTTCGGAATCTCTAATCCGACAAGTAAGCGATCGGGGAATTTATTGGTTTTGTCTTCACTGTCGTCAAGAAATGCCGATTTTAGAACGAGTAAAACACAAAAGAAAATAACAAGTATCTCCAATTTTTTGAATTTTTTTCAACTCAATCGTCAGACTAATAAGGAGAAAAAATAATGTCAAAAATCGGATTATTTTACGGTTCAACAACAGGTAAAACAGAAACAGTAGCCGAACAGATACAAAAAGAATTTGGCGGCGAAGATGTAGTAACCTTGCACAACATTACTGATGTAGAAGACAGTGATTTTGAGGGTTACGATCGCATAATTATTGGTTGTCCTACCTGGAATATAGGCGAATTGCAATCTGACTGGGACGGTTATTTTGAAGACTTAGATAATATTGACTTTAACGGTAAAAAAGTAGCTTACTTTGGAACTGGCGACCAAGTAGGTTACGAAGACAATTTTCTGGATGCAGTAGGCATTTTAGAGGAAAAAATTGCTGAATTAGGAGGAGAAACTGTCGGCCATTGGCCTGCAGAGGGTTACGAATTTCAAGAATCTAAGGCACTAAAAAATGGTAATTTTGTCGGTCTTGCTGTCGACGAAGATAACCAAGCAGACATGACCGAAAAAAGAGTAAAAGATTGGGTAGGACAACTCAAACAAGAATTCGGTATTTAGTATTTTAAATGGGCAAGGTTATCAAAAAGAAAAACCTTGCCCTCCCTACAATTACAACCAGATAAGTAATAACTGATATGAGCGATATGATTTCAAAAATAGCAGTTGCTGTTTATTTCTGCTGTGCTTGGAGTTTGGTAATTTTCTTTTGTTGGACAGTACAAAAATCATTGCGACATGGTTTAGTACAACTCAAAAGACTTCATCAAATTCCTTGTAGTCGCTGTGCTTTTTTCACTAATAATTACCGTCTGAAATGTACCGTCAACCCTACGATCGCTTTGTCAGAAGAAGCAATAGGATGTAAAGACTTTGAGTTAGGTTCTTCCAACTCTACCCTTCCTAGACATAAAAAATGTGACAAAACCTCAAGTTGTTTAGCTGCTTCTTGTGGATCGCACTAATAATAAATTAAACAATCCCTTCCAGAGAATATTAATTATGCAAACACAGAGTTTACCTACCCAACAGAAAAAGTCCATATCTCCAGACGTTCTTTGGATCAATACCAATCCTAGTTTTCAACGTTTCGATCGACCATTAATTAGATACATATCCAAACAAATACCAATTGCTCAGTGGGAATATTCTCAAACAACTGACGAACCTTGTTGTTTAGATATAGCCTTAGTACTTCTTCACGACTATCTTAAATCTTGCTCTTCACCCGTTCATTTGATCGGTCACAGTACGGGGGGTTGGGTAGGACTTTTGTATGCGCGCAAACACCCAGAAAGAGTCAAATCTTTAACTTTATTAGGAGTGGGTTGCTATCCTTCTGCAGACTGGCACGCTCATTATTATGCCTTACGTCAGTTGTTACCTGCTTGTCGCCAAATGGTTTTAACTCAAATGGTTTACAATCTTTTTGGCAAACAAGATCGAGAAACTACAAAAAATTTAGTCAAAATTCTCGAAAAAGATTTAGAAAATTCTCCTTCCCCTCACTCTTTATACGAAAGAAAAACAGAGTCTCCTGGGGGGGTTTCTGTCCCGTTAATGGTATGCGGAAGTAAAGACGACATAATTGTAGACCCCCATTCTTTGCAAGGATGGTCTGAGTGGTTTAAAGAAGGCGATCGTCTCTGGGAATGTCCCCAAGGACATCATTTTTTCCACTATTTCTATTCTCAGGAAGTAGGCAGACAAATTACTAAGTTTTGGCAATCTCTCGATCTTATTTAGAAGTTAGAGGGGGAGAGTGGGAGAGGGGGAGAGTGGGAAAAGAGTTATAAACAAACAGCAAACAGCAAACAAAATAATGACTACAAAATGGTATCGACCCACATTTTCTCCCGAACAAGGGATTTTATTGATTTTAGGAGGTTCCTTTGTTACGGGAGCCGCTTTAGCACAGACGTGGACTTATACAACTACATTAGCATTAATTTGCGCTTTTTTTGCCTTGCAAGCAGAACATCCTTTGGTGGTGCAAATTAAGCAGCGACGAAGTTGGAAACCTCGATTTTTACTTTGGGGTGGAGTTTATGGAAGTATAGCAGCAGCGATCGCCTTTTGGTTATCCTTAGAGCATCCAGCGGTTTGGTGGATATGCGCGATGGCATTCATTGCTTTAGTAGTAGACTCGATCGCGGTTTGGAAACAGAAACAGAAGTCTATTGCTAATGAGTTACTTGGGTTTGCTGCTATTTGTTTGTGTTGTCCTTTTGCTTATGTAGTAAATACAGGAGAGATATCTCTAGCAGCAATAAGTATGTGGCTGTTAAATACTTTGTTTTTCTCCAGCGCTATTTTTACCATGAAGCTGCGCAAGAAAAAAACTAGCTCTTTACTACCTGGATCGATCTATCATGCTTTTGCGAGTTTAGTTATTATAGGACTTTATTGGTTTAATTGGCTTTCTCCTGTCACTGCTTTAGCCTTTGCTCTTGCCATAGTTAAATTAGGACTGATTTGCTCCCAATTAAAATGGTATCAGACTACTAGATTTGGGTTTATTGCTCGTTTAGAAACTTATTTTGCTTTAACATTTATAGCGATCGCTTCTATTAGCGTCCTTCCTGCTCATTTACAAGCCTAATATTCCGACTAGATTACCACAAAAGTACTATAAAACTTTCTTTAGGACTCCAATAAGAATCGATGATTGCGTTGTTGAACAGGTCGAGCATTCTGTGGAAAAATACTAGCAAAAGCAGTAAGCTGCTGAGTTGAAACTTGCACTGGTTCTTCAAACACAATCCAGTTGACAATTTCCGAACAGGGGGGAGTAGTCAAGGAACCAAAATATCTGTACGCTTTTTTTTCTGGTGGTAACAGTTCTATGAGATTTACACTTCCTGAAATTGTATGTTCTGGATTTTTAGTTTTTGGTAGGTCTTTCCAAATTGGTTGGAGTGCTCGATTTTCTTTTCCTTGTTTCAAGAAAACAGCTAAAACTGCTAATTCTCCCTCTGCATTTCGATGAACTAAATGCAGTTCCATTGGATAAGATTTTCCTTTAACTGTATGTTCGCTCGGATGATGGAAGTGGAATTGTAATAGGTCGAATTTTTTATTATCTAATGTTATGCTATTGCCTCGGTCTACGTGGAGTAAAATAGTGTGGCCATTGTTGGTAATATGCAGCTTAGTTGAATGATAGCTAAACCGTAAAGAGCCTATATTTTCTGTGTGAACTGCAACGTCAAGATCGATGGGTGATTGCTGTTTTCCCATCTGGCATACTTGATAGTCTGGAGTCATTTCTCCCCATAACTTGGGACCATTTTCATCGCTATAACCCCAGTCTACACCGTGTTGTTTATTAGAGCTTTGCCCATCGATCGCTGCTGCTAGAGAGGGAAATCCAAAACTAAATGCTGCTCCTGCAGTAGACATTGAAAGATATTTTAGCAACGATCGTCTTTGCATCTTTTTTCTCTATTCCAATTTCTTAACAATGTTTTAACGTATAAAATTTGTTATCCTCTTTTCCTTCACTTATGTGAGTAATAAAAGAGAATTATCAAACTTTATTAAGTTTTTTTTAATTCTTGTTTAGCAGTATAAAATGTTTTGTTTCCTGGCGTCAATCAATATTATTAATTGCTTATATAAGGAGATCGACACATCATGAAACAAAATTGGAAACTTATTTGGCTTTAACTTTCACATTTACAGCCTAAGATTTGAGATACAATTGATGCTCAATAATCTCCCTACCTAGTTATCGAGTCAAAAATGCCTCATATCGTTTTGCTGGGCGATTCAATTTTCGATAATGCTGCTTACGTTCGGGATAATCCTGATGTTATAGCACAGCTACGAAATAAACTTCCCGATAGCTGGAGTGCTACCCTGAGGGCGATCGACGGAAATAAAATCAATGATGTTTACGAGCAACTAAAAGAATTACCACAAGATGCTACTCACATCATCCTCAGTATTGGAGGGAATAATGCGCTGAGTTGTATCAGTATTTTAAGTGAGAAAGTAACTTCTTCAGCAGAAGTATTTAGTAAACTAGCTGACTTGAGTGAGGAGTTTGAGCAACAATATCAGAAGTTATTACAAAAGATTTTAAGCCTTCACCTTCCTACAGCTGTCTGTACTATTTACAATCCTAATTTTCCAGAGCGAGAATATCAAAGGATTGGGGTTTCTGCTTTAACAATTTTCAACGATGTCATTATTCGACAAGCTTTTGAGAAGGGTATTCCCCTGATAGATCTAAGATTAACTTGTAACGAACCCAAAGATTACGCCAATGCAATTGAACCTTCAGCTGCAGGTGGCGAAAAAATAGTTAATGCTATTATGAACGTTGTTTTAGAGCATAATTTTAATAAACCTTACACTCAAGTTTTTTATTGATCCAGGTTAAATCAGTTATCAGTTATCAGTTACCAGTTATCACGGTTTCGGATTTTAGATTTAAACCACTACTAAAACGTTCCAACTATAGAGTTGGAAGACTTTTTATCCCACTCACAACTGATAACTGTTAATAAAAAAAGCTCAAATCCCTCTGTTCCCTATTTATTCCCTATTCCCTGTTCCCTAAGTCTCTCATTATTTTCGAGAATTGGTATTATGGCTACATATTTTTCTTCCCCTCTCTTTTTCACGATCGTTAATTATTAACTAAGTATGGTATAGATTGCTGCTTAGATGGCCAATTTTTATAGATAAAGAAAACAATCCAAGGGGAAGATATAGTAATAAGTAGAATTCCTTGCCACCAAGAAGATCGAAATTGTTCTATAGTAGAGAAGGTTTCTTCTTTAGTTGCGAATGTAGATATTAATTGTGAAAAAACAAGCACGCCGTTATAAAGTGAGTGAAAAGCAATCGGAACAATAAGCGATCGGGTTTTAATATAAAGTAGTGCCATCAACATCCCAAAAATAAATAGACCAATTGGATTAGGATGAAGAATACCAAAAGCTAGAGAAGAAAAAATTATTGCTCTTGTCAAACCCCATTTAGTTGCCCATCTTTGCAAGAAAATGCCCCTAAATAAAAACTCTTCTGTTAGAGGTGCCACTACAACCATAACGATCGCTAATAATAAATTGTAGAGGAAAGGCGAATAGGTTTCCGAAGCAGATACAGATAGAAATGACTTTTGTTCTAGTAGAGATTTGACTAATTCAGGGGCAAGAAAAGATAAAAAGTAGAAAAGAATATATGCAGTACCCAAAGATAACATCAAAGTGGGTATAACCAAAGAGAATAAACGCAAACAAATAACAAAGCTAGGAAACTTGCCAATTATCCGCTTATAATTTAGGTGCGATCGCTTGACTGTATACCAACACCAATAACTTATTAAACCATAGATCCAAAGATTAGGAAGAATTAATTCTAAAAGAATTTTTTTTAATAAAAAACCATTGTCTATCTTAGCAATAATTCCTGCGGCGATCGCAAAAATTAAAGACAAGACAAACAAGACAGGTATACTTAGAAAAAACCAAAAAATAAAGCTTCTCGATCGAACATTAACAAAAGGATTGTGTGGGGTCATAGATATGTATATTTGAGTATCACAAATAACATTGCTTAGCTATTGTACTTCATCAGCAAAACTAGTTTTACGAGTAAAATAAAAAGGACCAGCAATAGAACCCCAAACTAACTCGTCGGTTTCTGGATCTAGACCGCGATCGAGACTAATTAATTTTTCTGCATTGACTTCAAAACGATTATCTAGATAGGTTTTTTTGCCTTTACGCTCGACTATACAAGCTTTCCCTGGTTTAATTTCTCCTTTGAAACTGTTACCAGTCCATTCAACATTCATATCGCAACCTGATAACAATTCTAAATCTTCTGCTGTGAGGTTTTTTAAGAGATCTAGATTCCGCGCCGCACCGCAGAATTTTTCTTCTTCTTTAACCTTGTAATTTTCCAATTCAATGCGATCGTCTACTACAGTAAATTTCAAAACCCTTAAACGATAGGGTTTATTAAGTAGAAAATCATAAGCTTGTTCTAGAAACAAACTAGTTGCTGATAGTAAATCGGTGGGTAAAGGACGCATACAGACTCGAATGTGAGCGTATAAAGGAGGATTATCCCAAGCTTGTTGTTGATT
>JASJDA010000210.1 GCA_030065755.1 Prochloraceae cyanobacterium
CTAAACAGTATAGTTTGACTGGGTTCTCGCTGCGCGATCGTCAACTGGGTTTTTCGCACCGCTACGCGGATCTCTCCGAGATCGCCAAAAACCTATTACCTATTACCTCTTACCTATTACCTAGAAGAGAGATCGCCAGCTTAGTTTCTTGATTATAAACTTGGATTTGTCGAGCGTCAATTAGCGATCGTCATTTGGTTTTCTCGATCGCCAGCTGGTTTCTTGATTATAAACTTGAATTTCTCGATCGCCTCGTCTCCCTATCTCCCTATCTCCCCATCCCCCCATCTCCCCATCCCCGAAGAGATCGCCATTTTCTGACCCCTCACAAGTGTCTTGTTCTCGATCGCCGCGTTCTGACCCCTCACAAGTGTCTTGTTATATTCGTAGCGATCGTCAGCTGAATTTCTCGATCTCCAACTTGAATTTCTCGATCCGGCACGGATCCGCGTAGCGGCGCGTCAACTAGATTCTCGATCGATAACTTGATTCGTCGATCGCCAATTTGGTTTCTCGATCGATAACTTGATTTCACGATCGCCAATTTGGTTTCTCGCGCCGCTACGCGGATCTCTTCGAGATCGCCTTTCGACTTGATAAACGATCGCTAGTTTAAGGAGCGCCTCACGGTTCGGCGAGATAGTCAACCTTATAGCGAAAAAACCGAATACAAAAGATCGGTAAACCGAATCTATAACCATAATTTACTAATCCCTTACAAATGTCTTGTCATCTCATTTGAAAAAAATCTCTTCAAGCGCCACTAAGTGGATTTCTCTGCCATTGCTGCAAGAGAATTCTGACAATAATCTTGTAAAGGTCTGATTTCCGTTCTCTCTTCAAATGAGATCGCCACCTAATTATGCTTGACATGAGTCTTATGAAAAAGATTTATTAGTATAGTCATTATTTTATTACTCGTATATTAACCTAATAAACGAATTTAAAGCGTGTAAACAGATACTATTTTCTTTTTAGTCAAAATCATTTTTAATGTCTTTGTCAAGCCCTATATTCTTGGATAATAGAGCGACGCTTTTCATTACTAAACGGCGAACGAGAATTTTCTGCCACAAGAGTCTTATTCTCACACCGCGCCCCTAAATCCTAAATCCTAAATCCTGAATCCTGAATCCTGAATCCTGAATCCTGAATCCTGAATCTTGATTATAAATAATTTATCTAATTGTTATATACTAAAAACAGATAAGTCAAGTGAAAGAAATAATTTGTAAAAATACTCAAACGATTCGGGAAAATCGAGCGCCAACTGGATATAATCTCTTGTCTGCGGCAGACAAAACTAAACAGTATAGTTTGAGTAAATTCTCGATAGCTGGCTGGCGCTTCTTGATTCCTCGAGCGATAATTTTATTTTGCGATCTCGAAGCACCAGCTTGGTTTCTCGAGCGTCAATTCCTTGTTGGCAGTTGATTTTAAAAGAATCATGCTACTTTTATGTTTTTGCTCGATTTTCTTTTATTATTTATTCTGAGAATTTATCGCTTAATTTATATCAGTTAATATTGGATTATTGTCTTTAATTTTTGCAATTTATTCTTTTATTTTTCAATTATATTATGTTAGTTTAAACCTGAAAAGATAAAACAAAGAAATAGCAGGATGTAATTTAAATCAAAGTACATGGCAAATGTATGGCTGAAACAATCAATTAGCGTATTGAATATTTTTTCTACCAGAAATATTATGTTATGATAGAGCTAAAAATCCCATTTGAGTATCTTTTATATTCAAGGAGATTTTAACGACTATGAAAAATTATAAAACTGATGACAGTCGTCTCGTCTATATCTTCTTTGATGCACGCGAAAAATGGAAACAAAGAGCCTTATCATATCAAGAAAAAAACATCTTAATGAAGACAACAATACGAGATTTGACTTTTAGTAGAGATTTATGGAAGCAAAAATCGATCGACTCAAAAGCTAGGTTAAAAGAAAAAGAAGCTGAAATACGTAGACTTAAACAAGTAATACTAACTAAAGAGCAAGAGCTACAAACTAAAGAACAAGAGCTACAAACTAAAGAACAAGAGCTACAAGCTAAAGAGCAAGAGCTACAAACTAAAGAGCAAGAGCTACAAACTAAAGAGCAAGAGCTACAAACTAAAGAGCAAGAGCTACAAGCTAAAGAGCAAGAGCAATCTATTAACAATAAAAAAGAAATTGTCGATTTAACTATCTATAATGATACAGATTTTCCCGAAATAATAACTTTAAAACCCGACCAGTATACTTATCCTGTTTTTGTTATTCAATTAGCAATTCAACAAAGATTAGTAAGTTTTACTAGTTGGCGAGGTATTGAAAAAACTTTTAAATTATGGACACAATTTTTCGACCTACCTACGCCTACTTTTATGACAATTCGACAATGGTTTTTAAAGTTAGGTCTTTTTGAATTAGAACAGCCGAAAGAAAGAAGATCTGACTGGATCTTTATTGTGGATAGTACTTGGGGACAAGGACAAAATAAATGTTTTGTTATCCTTGGTCTCCCCTACGAAAAATGGATTGAAAAAGTCAATAATCACGAGAATTTAGAGCATCAAGATATTACAGTTTTAGCCCTAGAAATTCTCGATATTAGTAATGGTGATATTGTTGCTTCAAAAATTAGTAATTTAGCTGAAAAAGTCGGTAAACCTTTACAAATTATCTCCGACCACGGTCCCGATATTAAAAAAGGCATTGAATTATATTTAAATGATAATCCTGAAGTAATCTATACTTATGACTTTACTCACCAAATCGCTTTATGGCTTAAACATTCTCTGAATAATAATGAGTTATTTAAGCAATTTTCTCTAACTGCTGATTTAACTCGCATTCAAATTCAACAAACATCTTTAGCCTTTCTTATTCCCCCGAAACCTCGTTATAAAGCTAGATACCACAATATAGATATCCTTGTTAAATGGGGTCTTAAGGTACTTAAATACTGGAATAACCAAAATTTTTCTCGGATTAGTTCTCAATTTGCTACTGGAAAAGATAAATTTTTATCTGGTTTTAGTTGGTTGTTAAAATACCAAAACCTACTTTCTATTTATGATGATATGCTCTAAATATCCAAATATGTATGCCTTCGCTATAGCTCGATTGGACTACGATATAGCGCACTAACCCTAAACTCTCTAGGGTGTGGAGGATTTCTTTATATTTCTTTTGGCTTCTTTTTGGGTGGTAGAGGCTATGGCGATCTATATCTAAGACTAGATAGTGAGTATTTTCCCCAAACCTCAGCCCTATGATCTGCTTGGGGTCGTTGTACCTTTTCCACAGGTTTCTTGGCTGTATTGGGTATTTTTTTTCGGTATACCAGCTTCTTACTGGCTCGTCTGGTTTATTTACCCAGGCTCGGATGAAATGCCACCAATGGGTGAATAATTGACAGAATTTGGCTCCTACTGGGTCTGATGGTAGTGGTGGTGGTGGTTGCTGTTTGTTTCCCAACGCTTCTACTTAATAATTGTTTTTTCATGTGCGTGGGGACAGATAGAAGCTATAAAATAAGGACGGGGCTAAACATTCGTCCAAGTAGTTCTACTCGTTCATCTATGCTTTTATCTGCATATGCTGAACGTCTGTGCTTTAATCTGCACAAACTACCTCATCATCCACTCATTAGTGGTGTTTTGTTTTCACCTCAGTTAAGTGTTTCAGGAACCTCCAAGAACCATCGGCACTATCTGAGATGTAGGGCTTTTGTTCTGTCCCCAATCAAAGTGTTTAGCTCATGTGTAATGGCTAAACTCTTTTTTATAATAATAGGTATTACCTCACAAGATCTCAAAAAAATTAAACTTAGATACAAAACTATGGCTAATGGTAAGCCAGGTGCCCCCAAGGGAACAGTCAATAATCCTAAAGGTAAAAATCAATATGTTTCTGAGAAAGGACTTGGGGAAAAGGACTCTCGTATTCAGCTAGTTTTATCTGCTGAACATAAACGCATATTTAAGGAAGCTGCGAAAAAACAAGGAATGTCACTATCAAGCTGGATGGTTGAAGCGGCGCTTAAAGCAGCAGAATCTTGACCTCTACAAAAATTCTGTTTGTTGTGATGCAATGATTAGGGGATTAAGCCGAAAGGGAGAATTGGTTAAGTAATCTATGCTTTTTGATATAAGAAAACCTTATTTAACCTTCTTATTTTTTATATAAGCAAAGCTTATATACTTTTGTACTAGCCGACATCATAGACCCCAAAACCCTTGTGCTGTAAGCCCTATACTCTACTTTGACCATAAATTTTAACGTGGGATAACTCAACTTATAGCATCGTCGCTATAACTCTAAGTCGAATATCTGTTGTATATCTTTGTCTTGAATGCAGAGATAATCTAGGGTTTGTCGTTGGTTTGAGTGTTTAAAGGCTTCCATTAACAGGGCGACTTGTGTACCGCGCTGATACTGCCAGTACCCCCAGGTCTTCCTTAAGGTATGGCTGCCATAGTTTCCTTCCAACCCGACATCAAGACACCACCCTTTGACCATATTGGTCACAGTAGGAACTGTTAAAACTGCTCCTCGCTGGCTGCGAAAGATCAAATCATCTTTAGAGAAGTTAGATCGGGCCCATTTGTTATCGAGATAGTTATCTAGGGCTTCTATAGCGGGACGATTGAGCGTCACCATTCGATACCGTTTAGTTTTTGGCTGCTTTATTTCGAGAGTTTCGCCAACATCTTTAAACTTAACCTGACCGTAGCGGATCGAAAGTAGTTCGCTGGCTCTGAAGGCTGTGTTAATTCCCAGAGTAAATAAGCACAGATCGCGGGGATTATCCGCTAGAATTTTCTTGATGTTCTTGATGGCTTTTTTATAGCGGATCGGTTCTACTTTGATTGCTGCGCCGCGATAAGGTCGGTTTGGGTTCTCACCTTTTTGGAATGCCATTTCAAGTGACTAAGTTATGCCATTTAAAAAGTAAAACTTAGTGAAAATAAGTTTAAGATCTGGCAGCATTTCGTTACAAAACTATATATTATCTCATATTTGCCAATTTCTTCAAACTGACTAAGTCTCATAAACAACTTAATGAGTTTGATGGGATTGACAAATAGACCTCGCCTTTAAAGAAGTATGATAGTAGTGCAGGAGAAATAGAGATGTCATACAATGTTTTTATTTTTATAGAGGGAACCCTTATATAGCGGTAAGTTATTGGCGAAGGGACATAATTATAAGTAAAAGGGTGAGGGATGTTCTTATTTTTATACAGGGAACCCTTTTCCCAATAACCTTGTCGGTAGGCTACATAATTAACTGCTTTATAAGGGTTCCCTGTATAAAAATGAACTTTTTCCATCCCTCTATAAAAATAGATTCATCTCTCGTCAAATTCTGAGTATACTATCCAAGAAATTTCTCAAAATATTTTCCATCAAAAATGTCACAACTTACTATAAAATTGTCCGAAGAAAAAGTTAAAAAAATTCAAGAAATAGCCCAGAATCTTGGACTATCTACTGAAGAATTATTAGAGGTTAAAATTAACGATTGGCTAACAGAAACTCAACCAGATTTTAGTCAAGCAGCTAATTATGTGTTAGAGAAAAATTCTGAGTTATATAAACGTCTATCATGACTCGTTATTTAACTCAGTTAGAAGTCTTAGAACTCCATCGTCAGCTAATCGAAAGATGGGGAGGTTTAAAGGGTTTACGAGATAATGGAGCATTAGAATCGGCTTTGGCACAACCGAGAATGACTTTTGGCAGTAAGGATTTATATCCTACTCTTGTTGACAAAGCGAGTGTTTTAGGGTTTTCGCTGATCGTGAATCATCCCTTTTTAGATGGGAATAAACGGACAGGGCACGCAGCAATGGAAACATTCTTAATTTTAAATGGATTTGAAATTGATGCTGATACCAATGAACAAGAAAAAACCATTTTAGCTGTTGCGGCTGGCGAATTGAATCGCGAAGGTTTAACCAAATGGTTAAAAGCACATATAAAAGCAGTTAATTGAACTACTCATTGTGTACGTAAGTGCTTGAAAATAGATTTGGCTGATTTGACTGATGCCGACAATTACACCTGAAACTATAATTGCCTCCCTATCGGTCGCTCCAGGCTGCTAGTTATTTATTAGAAGCCCAAAAGCAATTCATTCACTTGAGTCAACAGAATTTTGCTTATAAGCAGGAGCGTTAGTTTCGATGTAAGTTAAAAAAAGTCCTGAGAATAAATCTTTTCAATGCTTTTTCAATAAACAACAGTTAACAATAGTAATTTACTAGAGCGAGAACAGTAAATTAAAGTAGTTTACTACCTCATAATTAAACAACAGTTAATAACAGTCAATTACTAATTAGATAACTTTGTCAGCTTAAATCCTTTATAGATATTTAGGGTGCGAGCGGGGACTCCGAACAGACTCCTAACAGGCTACGAAGCGTAATACTAATAGGCTGCTAACAGGCTACGAAGCGTACTGCGTAAAGGCTGCTAACAGGCTACGCGCTCGCAATATGTTTGTAGAGCTATTTACGAAACGCTGCGGAGCTATTCAGCTCCCATTGAGATACTCTCAATAGAAAGCTAAATGACTTAAGCTTATATTTAACAAGACTTTTAACGTTTATATCGTCTTATAAGTATTTTAACTTGAGTAACCCTATCTATTTACTCTGTCAACCTATAGGTTGACAGGTTTTGTAGTATGGCAACTATGCCTGTTAGAAGTTACCGCTAACTTTAGCTATCCCACCTTACCCCACGCTCATAGACCCTGAATACCCCGTGGGGTATCCCCTGAATAATTCATGATCTTACCCCATACTTTTACCCCATGCTGCTACAACCCTTTACTAACAATAATTTCAGCTTTTATCAAAATTTATTGAGCAACTCAGAGCGCGTATTTTTTTTATTAGAGAATCATCATATATGGTAAACATTAGTCTTATAAGGTAATGCGCGACGATTTTGTCAACTGGCGAGGGCTTTGCTGCTACTAATAAAGCGCTACTTGGAGCTGATTTGAGAGTATTGCTGGTATTGCTTTCAGAATCAGACGAATATTTCAACTCGTCAATCACCCAAACGGAGATAGCTAGAAGGCTAAAAAACAATCCACAGCAAGTTAACCGTTCGATTCAAAAGCTAGAAACCAACGGAATAATTAAGCGCCTAAAAATTAACCATTTGACCTATGGATTTAAGCTCACGATTTCGACTCATTGAAGCTAACCAATGAAGACTGGCTCTCTGGGGGCCACCCCCCAGACCCCCCAATAGGAGCTTCGCCACTACGCTATCGCTCCGTGGCTCCGCATCACACCCAACGCCATGAGGTATGGCTATAAATTGTCCGACAAATCTCTCAAAGCCTGCATAGCTAGAAACTTTAGCTGTCCGAAAAACAATCTCGCCTTACCGTTATCTGTCCGAAAAACGATCGAACTTTATTTTTATCTGTCCGAGAAAGTCTCTAAAACCAATGAGAGAAGGGACAGAAGTTGTCCTACAATATTGGAGTTATATAAAACTTATTTTCCCCCCAAACAAACCTCGATTTAAGGGGTCGACCCCCTTAAACCCCCCTTAAATGGCAGTAGGGGAAGGGAATATATCCTCTATTGTTAATTATTTAAAATACTTACTTGTGATCTAGATGATGTGGGCTACATCGACAAACCACAATTGCCTGATGTAAACGCCCAACATATCTATATCTATTGATTTGTGTATTCTATAACTTAATACATTGTATTCATAATCTAGTTGCACTGTACTTACATAGGTGCATACAAAAAGCCGTTTTGTCTTATTTTTATTAATACACTGCACTTACTCTATAAATGCAATGCACATAAATAATGCACATATATGTTAATATTGCTCCGAAAATATAGGGATTAATATTGCATACTATATTACGCTGCATTAATTATATATATGCATAGCATGATATTAGTGATTATATACTTTTATACTGCATATTATATGACGGTGCATTAACTACCTATATACATAGCATGATATTAATGCTTATAAATTTTGTACTATATATTGTATGACAATGCAATTAAATAATAAATATATACAATGATACTCATTAACTTAATACATTGTATTTATAATATAAATTATTAGCAATTTAATATTATGTACAATATTATGTACTAAGTTATTTTTTGCTATGTATGACAAATACTAACATAAACACTCAAACTACTTTCAGTCTTCGATTACCTTCGGATGTTATGAAGGCGATAGAGACTCAGGTTAGGCAAACGAAGCAGAGCAAAACCGCCGTCACAGTAACTATGCTACAAAATGCCATACCTAGCCTGCATATTACAGAGCGTTTTAAGCTACCTGCACGTCCTGGCATCTATTTTGTTTATACTCCTGACTACCAACTTTTATATATCGGTAAAGCCGATAATTTACAGAAAAGATGGAACAGCCACCACAAGTATCAATACTTTATTGAGACATCTATGCAATGCAGAATAGGTTATTTTGTCTTAAACTCTGCTGAAAGTTTGAATCAAGTTATTGATGAATTTAAATCGGAGTCAATAGAAACTACTACTAAAGCATTAGTTACTTCTGACCAACTAGAATCGGTTAACTCTGAGGTAGAATATCAATTGAAACGTATTGATAACATTTACTCTGCTTTATCCCAAGTAGGTAATGATTCAGTTATCAAGAAACTAGAAGCTTATCAACCGACTCGTGGCTTACAACAGTGGTCACCTTCAAGAGAAGATATAAATGAAGGGATAACCCGTGGTAATTTAGCCAAGAAGCTAGGATTTGAGTCTACCAAAACCTTTGAAGATGCTGCGGCAATATTAGGATTAGACCCAAACGAGTATTTATCAGAACTGAGTGGGTGGTCAGAAAAACCCGTAGAACCAGGCAGCGCCCTTCACCAGGTTTTTTCCCAAAGTTACTTGAAGCGGGCAACAGCTCACTGTTACTGCAAATTACTGTAGTTTACTATTTACTGTTAATTTGTCTATCATACTTTTTAGATTTTTTTCTATACTTTTTCATACCTTTTCTTACTTGTTAATTTTAAAAAAAGTATCATAATAATGTTTATAAAGTTGATTACTTAAAGTCATGAAGATCAAAACAAAAAACATTGGTTTACGTCAGAGTTTATTAACTGGTATCCTTTCAGTCTCTATATTGGGAGGTTTAGCTGCACTAAGTAATCCAGTTCTTGGTATAGGTGTTAGAACTGGTGCTAATTTAGATCGAGGAATCAGTAGAATTTCTGTTGATTTGCGTGATTTTGTTAAGAGAGATTTTCGAAATAGACGCATAAATAATACTAATTGTAGAGGGGATTTAGAAAGTGGTCAATTAGTTATTAGATGTGATCTTAGTAATTATGTAGAAGGTGGAGGATATTTTCAATTTAGCGAATAATTAAATGTTGTCTAGGATATTTCCAGACAATATCATTAATTTCGGGTAGCTCTGAGTGACTGAGTGCCAGAGTGCGAAGGGCGATAACTTTTGTCACAAACAAAATACTTGTATTTCCCTTCGCGATCTTCGCAATCAGTCACTCAGAGCCCCGCGATAACTTTCAAAGCTCAAAACCTCTACTTCTACTTCGTCTTTGTCTTCTTTGTTGTTCTTCTTGTTGACGGATTTTAAGTAACATATTATTTACTTCTTTGCTAGCTTGTTTGAAATTATTTAGATCTGATTCAGTGAACTTACAAGTAGTAACCATAAGCTCTGGATTTCTTACGCCTTTAGGGTAATTAAATATCTCCCCTCGCCCATCTTTTGCTGTTATTTTAAATCCTTCAAAATCCAACACCAGCTTATATTTATTACCTTCAGCTACCCATCGACTTGGAGAGCCTTCTAATTTCTGGACTTTTCCTAACTTCCAGAAAAAGTCATTAGTTAATTTGTAAAACTCTTTAACTCTTTTTCCTTGTTCAAATCGAGCTGATAATGTAGCAAAATGTTCTACACATTCGGGTGAAATATTTTCACTTATTAGCTGATTTTTACCCGAATTATATTGATTATATTTTAAGAGGATTTCCTTAGATTCCCTATCTTTTATTACTAGAGTTTTTCCTATAGTTAAGTCGTATTCATTGAGTAAATTTGAAGCTCTAATTCGATAGTTTTGGCTGTCAAATATTGTCTGGATATAAGGCGATTTACCTAATTTATCTCCATGTCTATCTATAGCTATGTTAGCTGTGTTAATTATATCAGCCACCTGCTTATTCTTTAGAGCTTTAGCTTGGACTTCTGCTTGGAATTGTGCTTCTAGTTCGGCTGCTCTTTGAATTGACTTTTGACGAGCCTCTTCAATTAACTTTTGAATTTTCTGTTCTAACTGCCTTCTTTTCTTTTCTTCAAGCTGTCTTTTTCTCTCTTGTTCTCTTTGCTTTCTCAGTTCTTCTGTTTGTTTCTTAATTCGTAGGGTCTCTAGTTCTTTTTCTGCTTGTATTTGATGACGGTTAATATCGAGTTTAATTTGTAGTTTGGCTATCTCTGCGTTAACACTGTCGATTCGCCTATATTCATCCCCTGTGGCGGTACGAATGCCTTTCTTCTCCATCGCCACTACCTGCGGCCCTAGATGGATTTGAGGGAGGCGATCTACTCCTTGTGCTGAAAGAGTTCTACGATCGATACGTTCAACTCTACCCGCTTTCTCTAGGGCAGCGTTAGCGTAATCTTGCCACGCTGCTCGTTCAATAACTAGCAAATTAGTAAAAGCTTTCCTGTAAGCAAAATCTGGTCGCCATGCTTTTTCTTTAGTACTAGCGAAGCCTTCTCCTTCTAGCTGTCTGGTGGTAAGCATAACGTGAAAATGAGGATTGTGGCTGTCTAAATCGTGAAAGGCTACATCTGCCACCATGCCTTTGCTAACATACTGATTTTTCACGAAGCTCAACCCTAATTGGATTTTCTCATCTTTGCTAAGTTCTACTGGTAGAGCTACGTTAATCTCTCTAGCTAATTGGCTGTCTTTTCGACCTTCGGATGCCTCCACTTTATTCCATAAAAGTTGGCGATCATAAACCCAAGATTTAGCATTAGACGGTGCTAAGATTTGGCAGTGGTCTGCTTGCCCTTTGTAGCGATAATCAAAGGTTTGTTTAGTACGCTGGTCATAAATTTTTTCTCTAGCTCGATAGGCGGCTGATGCCGTGGCACTCTTCCCACCACCGCGAGAAATTATTTGAGCTGAGAAGTGATAAATAGCCACAAATATTAACCAGCCAGAATTAGAATAGACGTGAACCGAACATGGGGGTTCTAGGGGGAGTCATCCCCCTAGCGCACTTGTCGGAACGACATATAAGTGCGCTTTTGACCCTTGTCGGGTCAAAAGATTTGGTATTTATATGCTATCATACTTACAAAGTATTCAATAGCTACCGCTCGTTACCAGCTTTGCCGAGCACGACCTAGGTGATAAACTGAGTATTGTTAAGGGTTAGAGCGTAGCTAGTGAGTAGTAGTCGTCAGGATAGGATTAAGTCGCTTGAAGAAAAGAAGAAACAGCTTGAGGCTAGGATTCAAAAGCTTAAAGCCCAAGAGTCGGCTAAAAAGCGAAAAGAAGATACGCGGCGAAAAATTCTCTTAGGGGCATTAGTACAACATTTAATCCTTACTGGCTACTGGTCGGAATCGGAGATTCACAAGCAATTAGATAAATTTTTAACCAAGTCTATTGACAGAAAGCTATTTGGTTTGGCTGTAGATTCAAATAAAAGTCAAGCTAGAGATTAACTACTCAGGTAGAAAGCAAGCATATGTTTCAAACGACGTGTACGAGTAGAGTAACTTTTAAGTAATTCTAGGGCAAACATAGGAGTATGCTCGATAGCAAAGAGAAAACGTTCCCGATCGAGGTATCCTATTAGACAATCAGTTTTAGCAATAGCGGTAGATGCTCTAGTATGTTCTGGCTGGACTAAAGCTCCCTCACCAAAAACATCGCCTCTTTTAATCGTTTCCACCACTTTTCCTTCGACTAAGATATTAACCTCCCCTTCAATAATTCCATATACTATATTTCCTGGTTGTCCTTCCTCAAAGACGATCTGACCAGCTAAAAAAGTCTCAGGAGAAGGAGATTTTTGAAAAATTTCTATTGTCCTTACTGGTTCTGACATTTAGTTTTTAAAACGACTCAAAAATTGAATTTTTTTAGCTATTTTCAACCCTCGCAGAATTAAAAAAGCCATTAAAACAGAAATTAATCCGCTCTGCCATAATCCACAGGCAGCGACTACTCCTAAAGCAGCAGAAAACCAAATAGCAGCAGCAGAAGTTAGACCGCGAATACGGAGTCCGTTGGACTGTCGCTTAGGTTCGCTGAAGATTTCCCCAGCTCCTAAAAACCCAACACCAGTGATAATACCTTGAATGATGCGGCTAAGAGAATCTGGACTGATTTGAGCAATACCCACTTGGATCGGCACCAAAACAAATAAAGCTGTTCCTGTACTTACCAGCATATGAGTTCTTAACCCAGCAGATTTACTCCTGGTTTCACGTTCCCAGCCAATCAATGCTCCAAAAAAGAAAGCCAAACCGAGCCGAGAAATAATTCCTAGCCAATTATTTTGAGTAAGTAGTATCATTTCTGGTTGCATCTGAATTATTAGAGCTAGGTGGACAAAAGATTAAAAAACAAGATAAGGAAAAACAGAAAAATACAGAATTGCAATTCAGTCGAGTTTTAAAAACTTTTTGCTACCAACCTGGTTATAAATGTTAGTTAAAACTCAATAATTAACTACCAATATTACTCATAAATAATAAAAAGTAAAGAAAAGATTAACTAAACTTTAACTATTGGTTAACTAAATGGATGAAATTTTCAGTGGTTAAGCCGTCTAATCGCGGTAAGGTAAATCGATGTAAACTAGCCAAGACTAAAATCGCTAAACTCGACAAACTGGTCAAGGATACAGATATGGTCAATGAAAAAGATAAAGAAGCTTTCTTATATCCTCACAGTAGTTATCACGGGAAGAGCAAGCCAGAAAATCTGGTTTTCAACGCCAATTTACAAGAATTTGCCCAAAAAGTGACCTATATTTGTAATCTTGAGACTGCTGGTCAGATTTCTACTACAGAAGCATATCAACAAATCAAAAGCCTCTGGAAGCAACTAGAAAGGAGTAAAGAGCAATTGGGGATTATTGATGAAGATCAAGAAGGATAGCGATTACTTAAGGGGGATTTTTTGTGTGTTATGAGAAGTTGCTTTTCCTTCAGGAGAAGCGGAATGGGAAGCTTTTAGTCGTTGAATTGATTTATGCTCGAACCAAATACTATAGCCTGTGGGTTCAAAGAGGATTATTGGTAGTAGGATAGAGGGGTTATGCTCTAATAATTTTCGACAGCGTAATATAGCATTGTCTAAATGATTTAAAGTGTAAGACTTGACTTTAATGAATAGATGTCCGTGATATTTCAGACCAGCTAGATTTTCGACTGAAGTAGATTTTCGATAGCTAACATTGCAATATTCTATGTCTTTAGCTTGAAGAATTAACATAATTGACTGACAAATCTCAGAAGTTACATTTATAAAATTCCCTGAAATCCGATAGTGGTTCCCATATAGGGGTAAAACTAGCGAAGCTGCTTGAGGGGCCATCTAGATATTTTCGCAGCTAAGAGTGTAAGAGATAGCTTCAACAATTGTGTGGATTTGTCCCCAGTAGTTTTCTGACTAAATACTGTCATTAGTTCAGGATTTTCTGACTCAAGTAATTGATAAAATATTTGAGAAAGTCTTTCTGAATTATTTTCGATATATCTGAGATTTTACTTTTTAAACCTAAGACAAGAGCGTAAATTGAATTATCGCTCGACAATATAAGCTGTGCTTATCATTTAAGGAGTCCTCCCCAGTAAATTTCTTATTTCTCCAGAAAATTTTCTTAGGAATACAAAGATACTGAAAATCAAGTGACGCTCTGGCAAGATTTCGTGTAATATAAACCAGATTATCAAACATTTAACGCTGCACTATCGTTTTGATCGCAGGACTAAATCTATTTTCCGCTCGCCACAAAATTGGCATTGAGCCGAGAGCCACGAAAAATCCGGCAACCTAGTCTGAAAACCCCTGTCCAGCATAGGCTTGAAAAATTACTACTAAGAATTCAAAAAGGTTGGTCATTTTTTGAATTATCATTCAAAAAACCTTGTTCTTTATATTTTTCTAAAAGCTGCTTAGAGTCGATCGTATAGTAAAGTGTTTGCTCGTTATATAGGCTTCGCTCATTTAGCTTATTTGCTAAAGGCTCAGCGATTAAAACCTTATCTTTCTTACAAAGAATTTCTAATGCTTGTTGTGTTTCGTTGTAACTACTACCTAATTCTTTAGCAATCTCCTCAATCGTGTTAGGTATCCATCGCTGTTCCTTATAAATTACACCAGAGCCTTTAATCATTTCATGATAAAAATAATCAACTATATAGGCCTTAAACATTCCCATAGCACCACCACCTAAAGCTTTTCCCAAAGGGATAATATTCTCGACAGCATGTTCGCTCGAAAGAAACAAAAGATTTTGAAAATCTGACAAATTTTCCATTGAAAATATTCCCAATTTTTGACGACAAATATTTGAGACAATAAATCACTTTTTAGATGGCCTAATTATCAAATTAATCAATTGGCCAAAGCCAGAAAAATAGGCTTAGACTTTGGCCAACTTACTCGGTTTTTCGCTTGACCCCAATCAACTCTCCTGATTCATTAGTAATAATTTCAAAAGAGTTATTACTCCAAATTTCAGCAAATTCTGGGGATTTAATAGCTAATTGTCGCGTTTGTTTGTCTTTCAACCAAACATTTAATTTTTTCAGGAGCTCATTTTCCCGTAATATTTCTTGGCTTTGCTGCATTCTCCTTTGAATTGCTGCTATTCGAGGATTGTTACATAATTCAAAATGCTCCGACTCTAACCAAGGATCGGGGAAAGTGAAATCTGAAAAATGTGATGTGGTATGCGTTGAATCTTTCTCTGCTGAAGATTCCGATAACTCAAGTTGTTCATCATGAGTCACAGAATGCTGATTCAGTGAAGATGACTCATTATGAGTTGTTTGTTCAAAGGAGTCTAATGGCTCAGACGATTCTAGATCGTCCTTGGGTGATAATGGCTCCTCAGAGAGCTTTTCAATAGGCTTATCGATGTTAGCCTCAGATGAAGATGATAATCGCTTGCTTGACGATTCTAGACCCGATAGAGAGGCTTTTTTCTCCGTGGGTGCAACTGAGGGCAAAACCTCACCCAAAATTT
>JASJDA010000211.1 GCA_030065755.1 Prochloraceae cyanobacterium
GCTTAACTGCTTCTCTAAGTGTCACATATGCCATATAAGACTATATTAGCATATGTGAGCATTTGTTAGCTAATTAAATACTGTTTTTTAACCTCCCCATCTTCCTCATCCTCCCACACCTCCCTATCCTCCCCATCACCTACTACTGCCTTTAGCGATCGCTTTAACCCACTCTCTACCTGCTGCTTCTGCTTTCTCAGGACTGTAAAAAATATCGAGATACCTGAGAGGCTTTCCTTGATGATTAAAATAAGAAAATTGCCAGGAATGAGCGGGAGTATGAAAAACCATCAATGTGATTCCGTTAATACAAGTTACTTGCTCTATCTTGATTTTTAATGTCATTTTTACAATTGATTGGAACCACCTCCATTATTAGCCTATGATTTACTCGATTGCCAAATACCTTCCTTAAGTATCATTTGAATATTCTATGCACATACATATATGCAATTTGAAATACTTATATTTGCAATAATTTTAGTATTCTAGATCGCCAACAATAAATACGCTCTCCTACTGCCTGTAGTAAATAAATTAAAATATAAAGACAAAAGTTTTCAGTCGATCCAAATCGCACCAAATTAACGAATAATAGAGGACAACCGTGACTATTGACAGAACTTTAGAACAAACCACTGGTGAAATCGAGTCAACAACAGTTAAAGAAACATCAGAAACATTTGAGTGGACAAAACAGTGGTATCCTGTTGCTGTAGTGGAGTTTTTAGATCCTTCCAGACCCCACTCCATGCAGTTATTGGGAAAAGATATTGTCTTATGGCGCGATAACATTGGCGAATGGAACTGTTTTGAAGATTTTTGTCCCCACAGACTCGTTCCTTTTTCTGAAGGTCGCGTTGAATCAGACGGGACTTTATTATGTGCTTATCACGCTTGGCGCTTTAATTCTCAAGGAAAATGCGTCAGTATACCTCAGTCTAAAGACAAAGAAACCGAGGCTAAAAATTGTGAAAATAGTAGGTCTCGTGCAATGGTTTATCCTACTCAGGTGCTTCAAGGACTGCTGTGGGTATGGGGAGAGTCAGGAGAAACTGCTCAACTAGAAAGCCAATTACGATCGCCTAGAATTATTCCCGAACTAGAAGACAATTCAGATAAAGTAGAAAAATTATCGTGGAATGTACGGGACTTGCCTTATGGATGGGACTTTTTTATGGAAAATGTCTCAGATCCAGCACACGCACCTGTTTCTCATCACGGAATTATAGGGAATAGATATTCCGATGCTAAATACTACGATATGCTCTCCATAAAGGAGATGTCCGCCCAAGAGGGTTTTGCTTACGAAATTAAGCCTACTTCTCCTAATGTTAAGCAAAGTGTCCACGATTTTCAACCTCCCTGTCATATGAGAATTTTCGCCGAATTATCTGATGGGGGAAAAGTTATTCTTGCTTTGTACGCAATTCCTACTCGTCCTGGGTGGTGTCGTCATATTGGTTGCCAAATTTTAGTCAAAAATCAAGAAGGAAAAAAACCAAAAGGTCTCTTCTCGCTTCCTTTCCCCATGCCAACTTGGTTTGCTCACATCTTCGGAACTTTATTTTTACATCAAGATTCAGTCTTTCTCCACTATCAAGAGAAAATTCTAGCCAAACAAAAAAATAGATGGTTAGAAACAGTTTATACCCCCAATCCTCAAGATAAAATGGTCATTGCGTTGCGCAACTGGATAGAAAAAAGAGCAGGTGGTGGGGTACCTTGGGCATCAGAATGCGATTCTAATTTACCACCAGTAGAGCATGATAAAAGTAAACTTTTTGATGTTTGGACGACCCACACCAAAAATTGCACCGTTTGTCAGGATGCTTTGAAAAATTTTAATCGAATTACTAAATTTAGTTTTGCTGCTTCTGTTACTTGTCTGTTTTTGGCAATATTCTTAGATTCTCGTGCTGTGGCAATCGAAGCTGCTAGCAAACAAATTGATACTAATATATTATTTATTGCTCCTTCTACGGGATTTTGGTTAGCACTAGGGGGTGCAATAATACTGGCAATAATAGGATATTTTCTGAATAAATTCGCGCGACTTTTCTTAGTTTATGAGTTCCATCATGCTGACAATCATTAAAATTTCTAGTCATTTAAATTAAAAGTAAGAGGCATGGATCGAGAAATAGCGTATCCTTGACCATAATCCATACCTATTTCTCGTATTTTTTGTAAGATGGATTGATTTTCGACAAACTTAGCTACAGTTTTAATATTCATAATTTGAGCAATCTCATTGAAGTATTTTACTGTTGCAGTAGCCACTCGATCGCTAACAATATTTTTAATAAAACTACCGTCAATTTTTAAATAATCTACTGGTAAATTTTTAAGATAATTCAGAGAAATCCGGCCACTACCAAAATTATCCAGAGCAATAGAACAACCTAAACCTTTAAGTTCTTGAATAAAGTCTGCTGCGTTAAGAGAATTAGAAACGGCTGCTGTTTCGTTAATGTCAAAACAAATTGTATTGGGAGAAATTTGAAAGCGTTCAAATTGTTCTCGGACGAACACGCAAAAACTTTGATTATTAATACTTAGATCCGAAAGATTTATACTATATAAACTATTTAATTTGGACAATTTTAGAGTGTTTTGCGATCGACAATGCTCTTTGTAAAGAGTAAAAAAATTAGTAATTACCCAGCGATCGATTGCAGGCATGAGATGATAGCGTTCTGCAGCCGGAATAAAAACATTAGGAGTAACAATTTTTTTGTCTTTGTCGTACAAACGAAGTAGTATTTCATAGCGATCGACTCGATCGGCGCTCGGATTAGAATCTGTTTTTCTACTTTGTTTAAGAGAAATAATCTTTTGAGAGTAGAGATCAAAGCTATTCTCATCTAAAGCTGAATTTAATGTGGCAATCCACTGTCTTCCCCAATCTTTTTTTGATATTTCAATATCGGTTTTTTGGTAGACGCGAGCGCAGTTTCTACCTTGTTGTTTAGCAACATAACAAGCCGCATCAGCAGCTTTCATTAAACTATCTAAATCTTCAGTAGTTGATTCAATTTCAACTAAACCAATACTTACCCCAATTAAAAAAGTTCGCGAATTAAAAGTAAAACGAAAATTTGCAATTACTTCTCTGATATAGTTAGCAATTTTAATACTTGGTTCGAGGGGACAATTATACAGCAACAATCCGAATTCATCGCCGCCTAAGCGAGCGAGAATGTCAGTAGAACGAACTTTTTGAGCGAGCAATTTTGTTAATTGTTGCAGCAGTTCGTCTCCAGCAGCATGACCGCAAGTATCGTTAACTATTTTGAATCGATCTAAATCCAGATAACATAGAGTGTGTCGAAAACCTTCATTTTGTGCTTGTGCGATCGCCTTAACTATTATTTGCTCGAATTTAGCTCGATTATATAAGCCTGTTAGAGCGTCGTGAGATGCTTGCCAAGATAGTTGGCGAGTTAAGTTAAAAGATTTGGTAACATCGTGAAAAATTATAACAATACCAATAATTTCACCCAAGTTATTGCAAATTGGCGCTGCTGAATATTCGATCGCATATTCAGTTCCGTTACAAGCAATTAGTAGGGTACAATCGGCTAAATTAATAACTCTATTTTCTTCTAAAACCTTTTCCACTGGACTGGGAATTGGTTCTCGCTTAGATTCATTAATAATGCGAAATACTTCAGATAAAGGCTTTCCTACAGCTAATTCTGCTTTCCAGCCAGTTAGCTTTTCTGCTATCTGATTAAAATTTGTAATTTTGCCAACAGCATCAGTGGTAATTACTGCATCCCCAATAGACTGCAAAGTGACTTGAGCCAGTTCTTTTTCTTTTTGTAATTGTTTTGTTCGTTCGTCTAATTGAGATTGCAAAGTTTCGATCACTTCAAAGAGTTCTCTAGGATCGAGGACTTTCAACATATTAGATTGATTAACAATTCCTTGTAACTCTCCTCTTTCTCCAACCACCACCAGTCTTCGCACTCGCAGTTTTTCCATCTGCTGGCGTACTTCCATCAAAGAGTCTGTTATTTTCATGCAGACTAGAGGGGAACTCATCACACTTTCAGCAGTTGTCTTGACTATATCTAGGTTTAAAATTTGAAATTGGACGATATCTTGTTCCGTAACAATGCCTATAGGAATAGATAATTGAGAAGAAGATTGATTTACTGATTCAGTATTATTTTCTGACTGTTTGCCCTCAACAATTACAACACAACTATTGCGGTTAGATGCCATCAATTGAGACAAATTTAAGATATTTGCTGTTTTCGGTGCTTGAAGAACCTCCTTTGTCATTGCTTCTTCTACGTAGCGAAATTTAAGTAGATTGGACGGATGTAAGGCTCGGCAAATACTTTCTACACTAACAATCCCTTCTAATCGTTCGAGATCGTCAACAATTGGTAGATGCCTAATCCGATTAGTTTGCAAAAGTTTTAGTACCGTATAAATATCTGAAAAATCAGATTTTTTGAGAGTGATGAGTTCAGTAGTCATTACTGAAGCTATATCTAGCTCATTTAGATCGATTTCGGCTGCAATTAACTTAACTATATCTCGTTCGGTTAAAATCCCTATTAACTTAGATTTTTCTACTACTAAAACATAGCTATAACGATTCTTTTTTTCAATAAGACACTGATTCATTACAGCCAGAGCATCTCTAACTGTTGTCTGCATTTTAACAGTTAGAGGACAAGATTCGATTATATCTTTGAGCTGAAGTAATTGATTACTATAATTATTAATCACGATCGAATAGTCAAGAAAAAAAATAATTTTTTTTGTTTTTTTTTACACAATTTCAAACAGGTTCACTCATTTATATTTATATACTTTTGAGCATATTTTTTCAGAAAAGTAAATTTCAAGTTTGTGACTTAGTTGAAAATTTTTGACATTAATATAACAACCATAGTATAAATAAATTTGCCACATTCGTCCACAAGGTGCGGTTAAAAATATTAAGATATTATAGAGGACAAAATATGAAATATTAAATTCATGTGAAAACAATAAAAAAACAAGCTATATAAGACTTTCAGCTCGAATCTCCCGAATTGAATTTGAGGGTGTAACTTAAAAACAGTCCACAGTGAACAGTTATCAGTTATCAGGTCTCCCTCATGGATTTAAAAGGAAGACATTCTACCTATAGAGGAAGGTGACTTTCGATCCCACTCACAACTGATAACTGATAACTGATAACTGATAACTGGTAACTGACAATTGTTAAAAACCCATATTCGACTTGCTAGTATGAATATCTATGCAACCTGACGATCGAGGTAACTATTTGCCAGCCTTAGAAAAAGTTATTGAGTATTTTCCTTTAAAGGTAACTCCCGATACTCTACTCACAAAGGTGCTAGCGCTCATGAACGGAGTTTCAGAGAGCATTGGGGAACGATGTAGCATTGGAGAACGATGCAGCATTAAATTACCATCTGGGGCAAGAGTGATGGAAGAGGAAGCACCTGCTGTACCAGTTGTCGAACGAGCTAGTTGCGTTCTGGTGACTCGAGAGACCCAATTGCTTGGGATATTTACCGAACGGGATCTGGTGCGGCTGGTGGCAGAAAACAGGGATTTGACATCGGTCGCCATAGCAGAGGTAATGACGCGAGAGATAGTTGCCCTAACTTTAACTGATTCTGAAGATATTTTTTCAGCATTGCAATTAATGCGCCAGCATCGGATTCGGCACTTGCCCGTTGTTGACGAACAGAAGCAAGTACTCGGGATTGTTACGACCACGAGTCTCAGGAAAGTTCTGCAACCGTCTAATCTCTTGACTTTCCGCAAAGTTGAGGAAATGATGAGTACCGAAGTGATTCACGCACCTGTAAATGTGTCGATACTCAGTGTAGCCAAGCTAATGAGCAGGCATAAAGTCAGTTGTGTTGTAATTACGGAGGAAACAGATGAGGAAATGCCGTCGTCCGCTCCCAACCCTGTAGGAATTATCACGGAGCGGGACATAGTACAATTTCAGAGGCTGGAGCTGAATTTTGCACGAACCCTAGCTCAAAAGGTTATGAGCGGGCCCTTAGTCTGTGTAAGTCCAAAGGATTCTTTATGGAAAGTCCATCAGGAAATGCAAAAGTTGCTCGTGCGAAGGTTGGTAGTTATTGGCAGTCGGAGAGAACTACTGGGTATTGTCACCCAAACCAGTTTGCTCAAGGCTATTGACCCAACAGAGATTTATGCCACGTTTAAGACTCTGCAGAAAGTGGTAGAAACCCAAACATCTCAATTGGTACAGATCAATCAACAACTACATCAAGAGATTGAAGTTCGCAAACAGGTAGAGGCGTTGTTGCAAAAAAGCGAAGAGCATTACCGCCTTGCCTTTGAAGAAGCAGAAATTGGTATGGTAACGATCTCCCCAGACGGGCGTTGGTTAAAAGTCAATCGTCACCTTTGTGCAATTTTGGGTAAGAGCGAAGCAGAATTGCTGGGGAAAACCTCTCAAGATATTATTGATTCTCACGGGATTATAATTACTCCTGACGGCAAAGAATATGCTATTAATGAGCCTGGAACGCCAATTTGCGATCGCAATGGTCGAATAATTGGTAACGTGCTGGTATTTCGCGATGTTACTCAATCTCAGAAGTTGACGCGGCAGCTATCGTGGCAAGCTACTCACGATAGCCTGACGGGATTGCTCAATCGAAGGGCATTCGAGCAAAAACTGTTAGAAGCTCTAACAATCGCCAGAGACCAACAACAACACGTCCTCTGCTATATCGATTTAGACCAGTTTAAAATTGTCAATGATACTTGCGGTCATCTGGTCGGAGACGAGCTATTGCGTCAAGTCACTTCGCTGTTTCAAAGACGAGTTCGTTCCACCGATATCCTGGCTCGTTTAGGTGGCGACGAATTCGGGCTTTTACTCTATCAATGTTCTCTCGAACAAGCATCTGAAATTGTAGAGACAATCAGAGAGTTAATTCAAGATTTCCGTTTCCCTTGTGCTGGCAAGACTTTTACTATTGGTGCCAGTATGGGTTTAGTCCTTATTGATGCTTTAAGTCAAGATTTAAACAGCTTACTCGGTGCGGCTGATGCGGCTTGCTATGCTGCCAAAGATAAAGGGCGCAACTCCATTCATATTTATCGACCTGACGATCTGGAGTTAGTGCGACAGCGAGGGGAAAGAAATTGGATAGCCGAGGTCGATCGAGCTCTTGAAGAGAATCGTCTCTGCCTGTACTATCAAAAGATTGTTCCCGTTATTAAAGGTTCGGGGAGAGAACATTACGAGATCTTGCTGCGTTTGGTAAGCTCAACAGGGGAAATAGTTTCGCCAGGGGCTTTTATCCCAGCAGCCGAACGTTACGGTCTGATGCCAACCATTGACCAATGGGTAATTAACACTTTCTTCGACAGCTACTCCCGTCACTACAAAGCCAACTTAACTGAGGCAGAAAGTCGTTACGATCGCTTGTATACGATAAATCTTTCTGGTGCCAGTGTTAGCGACGATCGCTTTCTCGATTTTCTCCAGGAGCAATTGAGTCGATATCTCATCAACCCGCAGACTATCTGCTTTGAAATCACCGAAACAGCAGCGATCGCCAACTTGACTCAAGCCGTGCAGTTGATTCATTCGGTAAAAGAGCTTGGCTGTTGTTTTGCTCTCGATGATTTTGGCACTGGGATGAGTTCCCTTGCTTATCTTAAAAATTTACCTGTCGATTACTTGAAAATTGACGGCAGCTTTATTAGAAATCTGATCGGCGATCGCATTGATTCTATTATGGTCGAGTCTTTCAATAGGATTAGTCATGCGATGGGTATCCAAACGATCGCTGAGTTTGTAGAAAATGAGGCGATTATAGTAAAGTTACAGGAAATTGGGGTCGATTACGCTCAAGGTTATCACATTGCTAGACCTCGTTCTCTGAGCTTTGATGAAGAATAATTTATCGATTCCCTTTAATAACAGCGTCTCCAGACTGAATTTGTTCGGAAGGATATAAAATTACTATTTCTCCTGGTTTTAGACCTTTTTCTACCACCGCTTCAAAATTATTACGTCGCGTAAGCTCTATTTTCCGTTCGATCGCTTTATTTCCTTTGACCACAAAAGTACACCAAGCCTTGTCGCAGCGAAAAGTAGCACTTAAAGGAACTACTAAAACGTCTTTAGCTTCCCAAACAACGATCCGCGTATCGACTCTATAACCGTCTCCTAGAGTGGCTGGAGGATTAATTATCTCTGCAATAACATTTACTCTTTGTTCGTCTACTCCTAAAGCAGATACTTCCGTAAATGCAGAAGGTTCGATATATTTTACTTTTGCTTCTAAGTTTTTTTCTCCTCCCCAGTGTTCGATAATTATTCGATCGCCTGGTTCGATTTTAACTGCATCGTTAGAGAGGACATCTATTACTAACTCTATATCTTTGCGATCGCCTAACTCTATTATTGGCGTACCTTCTGCTATGTATTTCTCGCTTTCTTGCAATACTCGCAAAACATCGCCGCTAACTGGCGCGTAAATAGTAGTTCTCGCAGCATCGTCAGCTAGTTTAGCAAGTTCCGATCGCACTCGATTAATTTGAGCGTCGTAAACACTCAACTTATAATCTGGATCTTTCCTTTTTGCTTCGATAACGCTAAGCTCGTGTTTGGCTGCCGCTAATTCGGCCTTCCTCCTCGCTACAGTTTTTTTTGCTGCTTCTAACTCTCTTCTACGAGTTGTTTCTAATAATTGCGCTATTTCCAGTTCTTGAGTGGGAATAGCACCTTGTAGGGATAGTGTTTCTAACCTTTCGCGATCGCGGGTTGCTTGCTGCAATGATGCTTCCGCTCTCAATACATTTGTAGTTGATTCTTCTAATGCTGCTTCAGCCTTATTGATGTTTGCTTTGGCTTTTGCTATTTCTTTTAGTTTAGGACGTAAAGTTTCAACACCGATCCTTTGTGCTTGTAATTCTTCAAGTCTGTGTCTTGCTTCCCTTACTTTAGTATCTTGAGGGAGAGGATCGAGAAAAGCGATCGGCATTCCTTTTTTGACTCGATCGCCTTCATCTAGTTTCACTCTACTGAGTCGCCCTTCTACTGGTGCAGAAACTATATAGCGAGATTTTACTCTAGTTTTTCCTTCCGCATCTACTGTGGTATAGAACTCTTTGCGATCGACTCTTTGAGTGTCTACTTTCAGTGGAGACGGTCGCATTGCTAATACTATTAAACTAAGAGTGCCAAGTCCAGCAATAGTATAAATTAGTTTTTGTCGTAAGTTTTTTATTTTTTGCGATCGATTTTGTTTCTTTTCTTCTGGCGATCGATCTTCAAACTTTTCGTCTCTATATTGTTGTGGTTCTTTTATTTGTGCCATTTTTGTCGGCTTTTTATTTTTTTGAGACCGTCTGCTCCTATTTTCCAATCTTCGATCGATTAGAGCTACATTTTTATATATTTTTGTAATAAAATAGTTTCCCCGATCGATTGTTTTGACACAAAATTCAGTAAAGATCGATCGATAATACCAAACAAGTCAACCAAATATAATATCGCAAATTAGATTTTTATGTATATTCCAGACTATTATGGAAACAGTTTATATACGTAGAGACGATATCCCTAGTCCTTGGAAAAATAGTCAATTACACCATTAGGCAACTCTAAACCCGACTAGACAAAAATCAATTAATAAGTGTTCCAGAATCTTTAGGTAAATAGGGATTTCTTTATAAAGAGAGTATTTAGTAGGCAAAATAACGTCACAAATTAAGCAGAAATTTTGATTTCTCCTCTACCTAATTTTTCTAAAAACTCTGAAACGCTAGAACAGCCAAATTTTCTAATAACTGGTTTAACACCTTCCCAACCAGCATCAGTAACAGTTAAATTTCTTCTTTTTTTCTCTTGCGATAAGTAACCTTTTGGTCTACCACCACCACTACCAGGATGTAAATTAGCCAAACTATTAGGGTGTTTGCCTTTAGAATATTTTTGCTTTTCAGTTGCCATTTTTCTACTGATTTTTACTAGATTCTAACTATAGAATAGCATTCTGCATAATTTTTGAGATTTGTTAGTATCTTTCTAGATTTTATACTGTATAATATAGGAGTGAAGAGCAAAAGCGATCGCGAATGTAAACCCTTTCTAGAAAACAAGACTATGATTTAGAACAAAAATAATTTTATTTGATTCAGGCGTTTTCTTGTTCTAAGCTTTCAACACCAGCCTTGATCCATTGGCGTAATAAAGTAAGTCTTTTTTGTTTCGGTAAAGACATAACCTTATCGTAAACATCTTGATCTACTCGAATTTGAAGTTGACTCTTGCTAAGGGGTTTATCGCCAATTGGTTTAAAAGGTTGTAGATTTTTTAGCCTAGAGTCTTTCTCTGCCATAGAAGTCTATTGCCAACATTACTCTAATTTACTTTACACTATCCTGGTGAATCCTCTCAAACCAGTTTTTTGAACTTTACTTGTATACAAGAGAAGATTGTGTTAAAGTACAGAAGACGGCGATAAGCCTAGGAAACTTCAGCCGTCTGTAAAATTAACGTATTTTCGATAGAACAAGTAATTAACAATGTTCGATATTCATATAATTGACGCTCCCACGGGTAAAACCGCGTGGGATTCTTGCTTCAAGGGGATCTTCTAAGACCTATCCCTCCACAAGCTTGAACGGTACGCCCTACCGCCACTACTCCACGTTGTGCAACTATAAGCTTATCGTAGGGACAAAGTTATGGGGAAAGTCACACGATTGTGACTGGAAGCATAACTTTGCCACCAGAGGAAGTATAACTTTGCCGATACAACTGCTACAATACCTATTTTTACATTAGTCGTTTTTTCAATTTTTTATCTAGCAGAAGCATAAACTTGCCGGAAGTTTAAAATGGAAGCATAAACTTGCCGTGAGTTTGGATTTACAGTAACTAACACGACTTGACAAGTTAGCTAATTTCGCAACGGAATAACTAGGTTTCTAGCGTTTGGTTATGGCTCTGAAGAGCGCATTCTATCGATTAATTTGCCGAATCCATAGAAAATAGAACGAAACAAATGCCAATCAGCAAGAGTCAATAGCTAACGTCAAAAATTTCTCTGATTTTCAACAAAATTCATTGTTCTAAGCTTCAAATCAGATTCTACGATCGATTTTTGAGAAATACGGGGTGAGTCCTATCTTCTAGCTTCTTTCTTGCAATAGAACCTGTTTTTGTATATGGTTCTATATATGTTGAACATAATAACAAAAATCTCATGGTATTACTTTCCGATAACCCAAGTAATGAGGATACGCTAGGCTTCGAGGGGATGGCCGAAATTCTCCACACTGTTATTCGGGATATGCCAGAACCTCCCTTTACGATAGGCATCTTTGGGGAGTGGGGATGTGGCAAGACAACCCTGATGAAAATGGTTCAGGCACGTTTAAACGAGAATGAAGTCAAGACAGTCTGGTTTAATGCTTGGAAGTACGATGGCAAAGAGGTTATCTGGAATGCGTTAATCCAGCAAATTTTTTACACTATTAAAGAAGATCCCGATCTCGAACAGACGGAAAGGGGCAAGTATCTAAAAGCGCGTATTAAATCAGCAGCTTCTAACTTGGCTAAGTATGCAGCTAAAGTAGGGGTCAGTTTGATTCCTGGTGGCTTCGTTAAACCAGAGGTCGTAGATAGTGTGGCAGAAGGTTTACGTCCTTTAAATGCTAATGACGAGCAGTTTGAATTTATTAATAGGTTTGAATCAGAGTTTGATGAATTGGTAAGTGCATATCTAGGTAATGAGAATCGATACCTAGTAGTATTCGTTGACGATTTAGATCGCTGCTTACCAGAAACTGCTATTGCAGTTATGGAGGCACTAAAGTTGTATTTAGATCGGGCTGTAGCGGCTTTGAAATTCCTTTATCACTAAACAAATCTGATGCCAAGATAAGGCGACAAGCCGATCGCTTAATCACATACTATTGCCGAAAATCCCGTAAAAAGTGGAGTGAAACTTGGATAAACGAAAATCTATCAAGCTGTCGCTTTTACGATAATTTAACTGAGAACGATTGGTCACTACAAGATTTAGTTACGCTATGTTGTAGCCCTTTCCAGACCTATCAAGAACTGAGCAATACAGAACTGGGGTCTATTTGCCGAACAACTTCAGGTGGTAGGCGAATAAATATTCAGCGAGGATATTTAGTAGCAGTACTTCGAGCAGCCAATATACTGGAGTTCGATCCAGTGCAAATTCCTGATGTCATTCTGCAAGATTGTAGTATCGAGTCCAGTCAATTAATCAATTGGTGGGATCCAAACAAGCAAGCAATTTATCTGGGGATAGAAACCAACTCTCAAGTGTCTCTTTATATTCGTCCTAGGAAAGCTCTTATTCACCGCGCGATTATTATGATAGGGGATGAGATTGACAAAATATTGACAGAATGCCAAAAACTTACTTTCCATAACCACTTTAGCAAATGGTTTTTGCAACCATTCATTAGCCGAGACATTAAGCCCGAAATAGACACTTATGAATATATTGACGGTGCTTTCCGACCCAACACCAAAAAGATTTTAGAGTTAATTTCTGGTCTGGAACTTTATGGGAATCCCTTGGTAGCTGTTCGAGAACTGCTCCAAAATGCCTTTGATGCTGTTCGCGAGGAAATTGCCTATAAACGTCTTAAAGTTAAAGATCCAGATAAAGATCCGAACCTTCCCAACCGGCTAGCTGATAGCCACTCTGTTCGTTTAAAAGTCGAACTGGACGCTCACGAAGAAGCTTGGCTAGTATGCACTGATAATGGCATCGGTATGACCAAAGCAATCATTCAAAATTATTTGCTAGTGAGTGGTTCAGCCAGAAGACACCAGATAATTGACTTAGAACGTCAATGTAAAGTTAAAGGATTTTCTCTAGAACGTACAGGGCAATTTGGTATTGGCGTTTTGAGCTATTTTATGTTGACTGACCGCATCATTATCAAAACTAAACGCAGTCTAGAGCCTGGAGATGGGGATATAGAACCAGGATGGCAGTTTGAGACTGAGGGAATTGGAACTTTCGGTGAACTAAGGAAATGCCAACTCACACACGATGTCCAAGGTACAGAAATTAGGCTTCATCTCAAACCAGAAATTTACAGTCAAGGACTAGCTCCTCAATGGTTCTTGCAATTAAGGGATTACTTAAAAAAAATACTGATTCATCTTCCCTGTAAGTTTACACTTGAATCTAATAATTTATTGCCTGCTCAAAAACTTGAGCTTCAACCAGGATGGGTTTCTCAACACAAAGAGATACAAGAAGAATACACTCAACAAGTCATAGAAAGTATAAAATCGGTATTTTGTTTTTCTGAGTGTTCTATCGGACAAACTAATCAAGACAATAAAGATGAAAAAGAACAGGAAAAAAACGCAGCATTAAAAGCTAAAAAAAACTCTATATTAACAAGAATTGAGTGTGAAGTAAGAGAAAAGCTTTCTTGGAAAGTATGGGATGAAACAATTACTAATCAAGAAGAAGAAGAAGAACTAGGAATATGCCGTATACATCTTCCTTATTTTAAACTATGTGATTTTGATGATTTAAATGGTTTTTCTTTAGCTTTTATGCTAATCCAAAATGATGAAGATAAGTTAGTGTTATTCACATACATGGATGTTAATCATGGATTGAAATATTTTATCAGTCTTCCACGCTATCGATTGCTAATGAGTTGGAAAGGGATATTAATAGAAAATAAAATGCCTTTTGATATTTGCGCTTTTTTTGAAATTATTTGGCATTCAAGTCAAGTTGGCAGAATATCAGTTAAGCGTAATCAAATGATATTTAATGAACAAGTAGTTAAGTCTCTTTTAAACCTCAAAGAAAAGTTTCAAAATAAGCTCATTAATTTCTTGCGCCAATATGAACAACAGTCATCTTATACTCTTCTAAATAACTTTATTACTGGAGTCAAATCTACTTCAACAATAAAAAATCGTTGGCCATTTGAATGTGAAGAGAACCAGAAATATATATGGAGAGAGTTGACTTTTCCTTTTATTATTTGTCCACCCGATCTTAACTACAGGCAAATTTTTTATCAACAGAATCCTATTCCGCGAGCTGAGCATAAAATACGTGTTTTGCAGTCAGTATTATATAACAATACTGACGATTTAAATCCTGTACTTAAGCATGTTTTTAATAATGAACTTACTCGCTCATGGAATATTGATAATTATCCTCCAAATTGTTTTGTACCTATCTACTATCAACAAAGATTCCACGAAGAACAAAAACTAGAACTAACAGGGATGTGGACACAGCCACCATATTCTGAAGTTAGTCAACACCCAATTGGTCATACAGCAGTATTTCCAGAAACATGGAATACATTATTGTGCGGTAATGAATATCATTGGAAAAAGTATAATTTTGATGGTGCGAGAGGAGTTTTGCCTTCACGTGTGACATATATATGGAATATCAAACATCCCCTTGTTAATATAATTGATGAGAAAGCTTGGAAATGGAGCAAGAAATCCTTTCAACATGACCTTAATCCTATCTTGTTTCAGAAGGAAATTTTAGAAAAAAGAACCTTTGCTGCAGCTTGGATACTTCTATTTCTTCAACATAAATATGAATCATTGTCCGAAGAAAAATCATTGGTTAAAAAACTTCAATTTTGGGAAAAATTGTGTACCGATCGTCATGAGTTTATGGAAAATTTATGGAAAATTCTTTTTCAAGAAAACAGAATGACTAGAAAACAAAACATGAATTGTATTTGTCTATCCAGAACATACTCATTTGACAGCAATTACGATAGTATAAAGATGAAAAGATTGTTAGTATTTAACTATAACAGTGTGGATACTTATATAAATTTGAACGAATATCTACCTGTTCCTAATAATGATAATTGCATCATTTTTAGCTAAGAACTTAAAAATAAGATACATACAACACTAATTTTAGTTACTAAGAAGGTAAAGACCTATGAACCCAACATGGCAGGATACAGAATGGCGGGATACAGATTTATATAAAAATTTAAAGAGCAAAGAATCTTCAAATTCAAAATTGATAGAGAGCCTTGATGAAGCACTAAAAATAATTCAGGAAGGGCTTGATGAAGAAACTACTGTGGAAATTCCCCCAGATACATTTACTCTCTATGACCCTAAGCGTGCCTTTAGAGTAGCTCAAAGAATTAATCAGATAATTTTTCTGTCTTCACTGTCTCAAGAAGAACAAATGAAATTGTCAAACCATGAGTTGGGGTTGCTACTATTATCAGCCTATCTTCTCGATATTTGCTTAACACTTAAATTAGGTAAGGTAAGTTTGTATCATGACTGCCTTCTAAGTGGTAAAGAATCAAGTCAACTTTCTGAGGAAGAAATTAACGAGTTTGAGGAATGGTTGAATGATGAAGGTAGCGGCTTTGAAATTCCTTTATCACTAAACAAATCTGATGCCAAGATAAGGCGACAAGCCGATCGCTTAATCACATACTATTGCCGA
>JASJDA010000212.1 GCA_030065755.1 Prochloraceae cyanobacterium
GGCGAAGGTGCAACAGGTCTATTTTTAGACGCAATCGCCCACGATGAATACGAATTGATTCCTAAAGAAACTTGGAATAAATGCTTGACGCTTATGCGAGAAATTCAGTATAATAATAACCGTGGGGATAAAGAATAATCCCCACGGTTACTTAGTTACTCAAAGGAGGTGAAATGAGCGAAAACCCCAAGACTAATGGACATCAGAAAAAGTATAACCCTAGCACGGAATACGAATATCTGGGAGCCGATGTCTGGGCTGAGAAAAAAACAGGAGAGAAAAAAAGAAACACTGCCTACACGCAGGATATCTTGGACGCTCTCGAACAGAAAAAAGAAGAAGATGACGAATCTTCTGAAGAAGATAGCTAGTTAGCTGTCTTGCCCCTAGCCCCTGCTAGGGGTTTTATTAAAAATTAGCAGGACAAATTTATGTCTGAGTCTATTATATATCCGATGCATTACCAAATAATAGAACACTTTATTGATCGTGAAAAAGGAGGAGCTTGGGCATTTGAGGAAGATGAAGTTTTTTACAATCCTCACAATAAACCAGTACAAACAAAAGAAAAGTACAAACAATTTGACTTAACCCAAAAAGAAATAATCATCCAATTGTTTCGAGTTGGTGCTGGAAAGCTCGGTTACTATTTGGTTAATCTGCGAGATCGCAAGTACTACTACTGTGGCAAAGACTGGGATAGCGTAAAAGAAAAATTTCTCGAATTAGGTATAGGTAGAAGAGAGCCGCTCGATCGCTAGCTTAGTAATTCAAGTCGCAAAGCAGGGTTATTTTCCCAAAGATTAACGATGTGAGCATATATTGCAGTAGTTCTTGGGATCGAGCTATGCACTACTGATCGCTATCGAATCAAACGGGTTATCATTCCACAGGTTAACTATATGAGCATATATTGCAGTAGTTCTTGGATCGGCGTGACCGAGTGCTTCTTGAACTACTCTGAGAGACTTACCAGCTTGAGTCAATAAATATCCCACAGTATGACGCAGCCCGTGACTAGTAACAGTTCTAGTTTCGGAGTGCTTTAGGGAAGCTTTTTCTAGGCAGTCATTAACGATCGTCTGCATACTGCGGCGTGTTAATCGTTGGCGAGCGCTATTCCTGGAAACGCTTATAAACATTGGAGTATCTTTAGTAAGTCTTTCATCATTGGCTCTTCTAGCTTCTAGATATTTTTCTAAAATCTTTGCTACATCAGGAGTTAGGGGAACTACTCGCACTCTTCCTTTAGCGGTAACTCGCAAACCGACTCGATCTTTTTTGCGGATAATATCGCCTACATTCAAGCGATAAAGACCGATTTGGCGGCATCCAATTCGCACCATTAAGAGAACTAAAAGGCGATCGCGGAGTTCTACCATCGAATTACCTTTTGGGAGAAAGTCAACGAGTTTTTGGGCTTCTTCTAATTCTAGATAGTTGTTGTTGTCTGCAGGGTCGTGTATTAGTTTGGGTGGCTTGACTTTGGCGGCGGGGTTTGTTGCCATTAATCCCCGTTCAACTGCTATCTCAAAAATTCTACGAATAACAGTTAGTTTGAGAGCAATCGTGGTAGGTTTTAGCTTTTTGCTAACCAAATAGCGGCGGTACTCTTTGACGTGGTTTTCTGCTAGCTCAATTAATTCTATTTTACGCTCGGCACACCAGGAGACAAACAACTTGAATTGCTTGGTGTAAGTCTTGATGGTATCGTGGCTGGCATCCCCATCGGCGATTTCTTCATCGAGAATATTGTGAAAGGGAGGAGCGGTTGGAGCTAGAGAATGAACTGAGCGAGTTGAAAACATTACCTCTACTTGGTTTGAATATACTTCGCATAAGTATTATTATACGAGCTAAAAGCGCCCTAATTAATTTTCCTATATAATCATTGTCGGTTCGCGGACAAGCGTGAAAATTGTCGCGCACTAAATGAAAATTGTCGCAGACTAAATGAAAATTTTTAAATAATATACTACATTAAAAATCAATATCTAGTCAGCAATTAGCATCTCCGCGCTCGACAAAAATATAATACAAAATTCAATATAAAATACTAAGCAAATACTTAATTTTTACTCGCCTCAAGCTCTTACACCACAAGCATTTCAACTAAATCGAGCTACGCTTTAAGCAGAAATTTTCAATTACTCCGCGAAAAATGTCTGTTTTTTTCATTAAGTTCCAGAATTTTTTTCACTTAGTCCCCGAAAAAGGAGGCTCAAATGCTGATTCTTTCGTTTAAAAATTTTCATTTAGTCTGCGAACCGACATCATTGTCGGTGTGGGTTCGCGCATAAATTGAAATTTATTAGACGAAGAGCCGTCATTTCAGACAACACTTTTCGCACATAAAATGAAATCGACTGTGAAGTAAGGGTTTGAGCAAAATAGTCAATTCGCGGAGCAGCGTGAAAATTTCCGCTCTTGATGCAACGATTCCGATCGGGTTTCGAGCGCCTCTTTTGGAAGAGCGCTACCGCAGGGAGAAGCGAAGCGGTGCGCAACTGGAAAACTTTTCATTTCATTTTATGCGCTCCCCCTGCCCGAGTCCAACCAAAAATTTCATTTTATGCGCGAATTAAGGAGTCTGAAAGCTATGTAAATTCGTGCTCAAATTTTCACGCTTGTCTGCGAACCCACATATTTCGTTAAAAAATTTTCACGCTTGTCTGCGAACCGACACTCTCCAACCCAACCCTCTTGGCAGCGGAGAGAGAGCGCGCCGAGACGACAACTTTGCTAGCAAATTAGTATTACTATTTAAGCTTAGGTCTCGTGCTGCGCTCTCTCTCCGCCCCCGTAGATAATTGGAAAGTTCAAAAATTACAAATAACTCTTATCAGCTCAAAGCATATCCCGTAAGTACAAGAGTCAATAATTCTCGTAATGACACTCCAGAGTGTCTCAAATTGATTGAAACTTAAGAGCGCTCAATGCCACAAGTTTCTTCGCCACACCTCGATCGAGTTCTGTGTAAGCAACGTGGGGAGCGTCAAAAACGCTGAGTTTTCGCTGCCTATTTTTTTCTCTTTTTCTGATTAGAAGGATTACCAAAACCTTTAGGCCTTTTTCTGGGATTAGTCAATTTTTCAGTCTTTTCCTCCCCAGGGTCCGTATCACTCGGATCTGAATTTTGTTTTTCTAAAACATCAACTAAACGTGAAAACAGATTTTCCATCGGCTCAATTTCATCCTTCATAGCATTCATAGGTTTAATAACTTTATCTTTTATAAACTCGTGTATCTCCTCTTTATTTTTAGAGAGTGCGAGGGAAATTTCCTCTCGCACCAGCTTCTTGAGTTTATCTACACTGTATGACGTTGAATTACTTTTTTCTGTATGCTGTTTCTCATTTTCAGAGATGGCGAGAGAGATTTCCTCTCGCATCAGCTTCTTGAATTGATCTACACTGTACGACGTTGAATTACTTTTTTCTGTATGCCGTTTCTCATTTTCAGAGATGGCGAGAGAGATTTCCTCTCGCATCAGCTTCTTGAATTGATCTACACTGTACGACGTTGAATTACTTTTTTCTGTATGTTGGTTCTCATTTTCAGAGAGTGCGAGAGAGATTTCCTCTCGCACCAGCTTCTTGAGTTGATTGGCCTCAGAAAATATTAAATTACTTTTTTTACGATCCTTTTCTATATAATCCACTGCAGCTTTTAAGAGAACTCGCGAGCGGTTGCTTTTTAGATTTGGATAATCTCTTTGCGCTATTTCATCAATTTGTTCGAGAATCTCTGGCGGGTATCTTACTGAAACTGTTTTGCTTTCTGGCATTGTGTCAATTACTCTTTTGTTTACAAAGTACCACATTGCTTACTAAACTCACAAAAAACTTCAATCAAGGTTAAAGATGAGGCAAAGTAGTTTGAATAATTTGCTATCGGATAGCGCGATCGCACTGAGTGGGCTTTTATACGAGCGCCTATCACTGGGGGACAGTTTCTTTTTCTGTTGAGGTAACTATATTATTTGTTTTGCTTGAAGTGCTATTGTTAATTTCATTAACTGGGCAATGAAGATCGGGTTCACCATCTAACTCACGAACCCACCTTGCTAATATTCATCTCTTCTCGATTACTAAGAATTTTGCTGCTTTTTGAAATTATCTTTGTGTATAACAAAATGCATAACAAAACATAAAACAAAATGTAAACAAAATGTATAATAAATTAATTTATTTGTTTAAAACATCAGTATTCTTTAGTTATACTAAAATTGAAGCTTATTAACTGACTAATGCCTGCTAATCCCTTACTAACTATCAGATGCCCCCAATATTTGCTCGATAATATTAATCGCCAAATGAAAAAAACAGGGAAAAGTAAGACAAATATCGTTCTTTCTATGCTGCAGCATTCCAATCCTCAATCAATACTCGTTTTAAATAAATCGCAGTTGCCAAAAATTCCAGCTATTTACTTTGTCGCCACTTCTTCCAACAAGCTGTTATACATCGGTAAAACTAAAAATCTAAAACAATGCTGGGAAAGCCATCCTCAGTTTGGTCAGTTTATTCAAGCAGACACTGAAAGTAGGATTACTTGGTTTGAATTTGACGAGAGTGATTCTATGCCAGTGATTGAACCTGAATTATTAGACGGCTATACTCTATCACCATCTGAGATTGCTATAGGTGGTGAGAATGAAGCTAAAACTAAAGTCTCGGAGATTGAAAATTTACGATCGCAGATAACGGCAGACATAAGGAGGCAGCTAGAAAAGCAATTTAATATTCAAAAGAGAGAAATAGAAAAATTAAGATCGCAAGTTAATCAACTCAAATCACAATCTGGCGAGCAACCCACCTTACTTGAAAAAGACCTAGGTAGCGTTGTTGCCATCGAGCAAGATTTTAAAGAAGCAGAAGCCTCTTACGAACAATCAGAATCAGCAACTAAAGAAGAAATAGGCAATACTTCCCTATTTCAAACAGACTTGCCCTTTCAATTAGTTGAAATAAAAAAGTCTGCTCCACCACCAGTACTAAATAATTCCAGTATTGTTGTACCGAGAAGATTCACAGATTCGCAGTTAGCCGAAGAGCTTAATATTGAAGAAGATCTCATTACTGATTATCGGGAGACAGGGGAGAAGCCAGACAGGTGGATAGGCCACTTATTAAACAAATGGGAGTTAAACGAAGACGAACTTTGGTGTCTTCGCAAACCCATATTGAAACAGGAATCTAGCAAAGCCGATACGGAGGAAATGTAGCTTCAAACGCTGCTGTATAAAGATTTCAAAATAGATATAAGTACCGTCGTTATAGCTTGGCAGTGTGCTGAGACGATCGCGATCATTTGCCAAATTTATCCATCACGTATTTCTTCGCAACATTAATCGACCAACCTATTCTGGCTATTTCTAGATCGATCGCACCAATAATTTCTGACCACGTAATTTGAGACGATTCTCTTGGCTCCACTTTATCGATACGATGCAGATACCATCTGCTTATTTCCCCGCTATCCATCTCGATCGTCGCTATATAATCGCGATCGAGACTTTTTATTACTCCTTCAGTACAACCTTTTTTGCGATCGCCTACCACTGGGTCGCTAGTTGCTTCCTAAGTTTTAACAATATTATTTATTGCTACATCAGAGCCGTTGTTATTTTCTTTAACCTCTCAATCGCTACTCTTACTAGCAACTACTTTTTTCACACATTCATCCCGAAAGATGTATTTATTTTTATAGGGAACCCTTTTTCAAGCTCATTATGTCCCTTCGCAGATAAGTTACCGCTATAGAAGGGTTCCCTATAAAAATAGAATCATTGTGACCCACACTGACCTTATCAGGTACAGTGTGGGGACATCGAAGCTTTAAGCTAATCTCCTACTAGCTGTAGTGGCTTTTGCAAGCCACTACAGCTGCACTTAGTAGTTGTCTTGATTATTTTTCCACTGCGACTGAATGCTTTGTTTGGAGAAAATTTCAGATTGAGAAACAAAGTTTTTATTGACCTTGGGGAATCGAACAATTTCAACATTAACCGCAGCAGCAGGGAAACCAGCAATCTTGAAATACCCTTTTAAATCGGGTAAATCTTGGAGTTCAGCTGGGAGAACTGCATAGCTTTCTCGTAACTGTTCGTTCGAGCTAAAAGTTATATTTTGCCCGCCTTTATGACTAGTTCGACTGTGATTTTGTGTTAGGGTAATTATCTCCTGTTTGCCAATAATCTTTGCCATCGTTTCAGCCGTTTGTGGGTCGGCACAATTTAAAACCAACTTGGTTTTAGTACCTTGTAAGATAATTCTCGTGTCCTCTCGACCGTAAATTTTGGTAATTTGGGCTTCAGTTTGAGTTCCTAAGATCGGACAGCCTAGAAATTTTCTACTCTCGCTGAGTAACCTATGCAGACTAGGCAATCGCGAGAGTGCGCCTAATTCATCAATGACAATCGCAGTTTTCTTCGAGCGTCTCTCATTAGAGAGTAAGCCTTTCAGAATTAACTCAAAAACAAGAGTAGACAACGGTTTGAACAACTCCGTGTCATTTTCTCTCAGAGTGACAAAAATCCAGCGAGGACTGTCACTAGCACCCCAATCGTAAAAACTCAGCGTTTTACCTTGATGTTTAATTAGGGAAGAATAGAATTGACAGTAGTTGGCCACAGTAGATAAAACAGAGGTCGCCATTCTAGACTCGTCTAAATATCTAGCAGCCAAAGTGCCTGAAAGAAAAGAATTTAAAGTTTCTAGCCTGCTCTGAAGTAATTCAAACACCTCTGCATTACTGTTAGTTTGACGAAACAACTCAGCCATTACGGCCCTACCAGCTTTCCAAAAAAAAGAATCTTTGCCGCCCTCTTCTGGAATTAAAGCAGCGGCCATAGTTTCGGGACGGGCAGACTCGACTGTGTGATTCCAGTGAGAGCTGCGTCCGTCGTGAGGATTAAAAATCAGATCTTTATTGGGGTCATAAAACTTCTCCAACAATTCACCCCCGCGATCGAAAACAATACCGCGAAAATCACTTCGCTGTTTTAAAATCGCTACCATCTGGCTAATAGCTTGGGTTTTGCCAGACCCTGGGGAACCGACCAGAAAAAACCCTCGATTCTCATACTTTAAGGGAATTGGCAGTCCTACTAGTTCGAGTTGAGGTTGGTTTTTGAGTTTTGGCTGTCTTTTGAGGGTTTTTCTAAGCTTACTAAAAGAAATAATTTTCGCTCCTCTAACAACGCGATCGTTATCTTTTCCACCAATAGCAATTAAAAACCACAAAAGACCTACTGCGGCAACAGTTCCTAAAATTAGCTTCAACCATCCAATTTCCTGAACTAAGTAGGGCAATATTAAATGGGGTTTTTCTGCCAACAAAAGAACTATTTCGTAATTTTCCATTCCCCAATACAGTAGTAGAAGCCCTAAACAAGCAAATGCCATTTCCCAGAGAGAATTATTTCTGTTTGTCGTGTTTCTTTTCATTTTTCAATAGTCCATTCAAGAGATTTACTTGTTTTAAATTGGATGTGTTGCTGCATTTCAGCTCTTCGAGCCTTAATTTGACTTTCTATTTGTGGAGCCGAAAAAGTATTTTGGAGCGTAGCGTTATGGCGATCGAACTTTAGCTTCTTATTTGCGTGAGTAATTTGCAGAAAATTAGATGTACGTCTAATTTCTGTCCCGTCTGAAGATTGGTAAATTTTTTCAATTGGGTTCTGAAGGTTAGTTACTCCGAGCTGTTCTACTAGATATTTGGCACAAAGTAGAAGCTTAAATTCTTGCTCTCTTGATGTTGGAATAGATTTTTCAGTAGGCAGTTTGGCGGACACTAGAGGTAGCGCATTTTCTTGCCCTCTCGATTTCTGTACTGCCAGTCCCAAAGCTTTGGAACTGGCGGTATAAATTGTCAATTCATATTTCGCTCTCGAAGCAGCTACATAAAAACTTTCTCGTCCCACAGTCAGAGAGCGTCCCGAACCCGCAGCATAAATACAATAATCTGCAGTTTTACCCTGGCTGCTATGAACGGTATCGACATAGCAGTAATCCGAATGTAAAAGTACGTCAGAATTAACTTTTTGGGTCTTGTTCTTGGTTTTAATTAAAACTTGTCCGTTGTCTTCAAACCCCAGTACCGTAAAGTGTTGACCGTTATGTTGCTTCTGGTTATTTCTATAGTGATTGCGCGTAAACTTCATCTGCTCTCCAGGACGAAGTTCCCGACTTTCGGCCTGAAATACTTCTCGGTCTTTGTATCGATTTAGTTCTAAAAGCTGCATGGTACCGTAACGGTCCCTAAGACTTAAAGTGTCTGCAAGAGAATCAATGGAATCAACCCGATAGTAGAGTTCTTTCTTGAATTTATTAGAGCAGGTGCGAAATTTAATTAGGTCTCCAATTTCATAGCTACTGGCAAGGGTTAGATTCAATTGTTGAGAACTTTTTGACTTTAATATCTGAATTTCCCTAGACTCCTGACCTAGCAACCCTCGATCGATTAACCCAAGTCTTACCAGATCGGTAATTTCTTGCTTTTCTTGGTTTGTCCCAGCTAGAATCAGAGTCTGCGCTTGTTTTTTCTCGTCTCGCTGTAAATAGTCTTTGACAACCGCCTTTAGCCTTAGACTGTCAACAGGCATCTGCTTAATCCGATTGCTTTCAAAAAGCTTTTGATAACCGAGATCTATATCTCCTGCTGCCAATAAATCCACTACCTCTTTAAGCTGTAGATCTTGCTGGCGCACGTTTTTATCGATTCTAATTATTGGCAACTGAGCTTTTTCCTGGAGTAAGTGAAAGGGTGAGCCAGCTTGTACTGCTGCTAGTTGCTTCGTATCTCCAATGAGTAATACCCGACTATTGGTCTGTTTCGCTCTTGACAATAAACTCAGCATTTGGCTGTTGCTTATCATTCCCGCTTCGTCTACGACTAGCAGTTCGTTTTTTGGTACCTCTTTAAGAGGGATTGTCAGATAAGCATCTAAGGTTTGACAAGATATGTCTGTCCCTTCCTCTAATTGTTGAGCAGCAGCAGCACTAGGAGCTAACCCTCTCATAGCCAGATTAGCTGGGATAGTTTGCTTTAGTGCCTTGACTGTATAGGTTTTACCCGCTCCCGCATCCCCCTGGCAAAGCATAATTCCATCTTTATTAGTTACAAAATGGATTAGTGCTTGAGATTGAGGTTGATTTAGTCCTAGTTTTTTTGCTTGATTTCGAGCAGATTGAATATTGGGAAGGGGAGTAAAAGTATTTTTGCTACTCCCAGCCAAATGCAAAATCTGCTTTTCTCTTTTTATGGCGAAGATCGTAGTTAACCGTCCGTCGTTAGTTTTAACGAGACTTTTATTGCTGTCTAATTCCTGCTCCAATTCCGACAAACTATATTTTCCCTGAGAGCGTTGAAGCACTTCTCTAAGTAATTTATGTCTCGGAAAAGCTACCTGCCGCTCGCTAGTAAAGCAGATCGCTTCTTTGACTATTTCTTCCTTACTGTGGCTAGAATGCTCATAAGTTTGTGACCATGAAAGGGGCTGAGGTTCGGGATGTTGGATGCCAGCTTTTTCTGCTCGTTGCTGCCATTGTTCTCTCAAAGCTTCTCTTTCTTGAGTAGCAAAATGTATTTTCTCTTTGCGCGTTTGAATACAGGCTAAAGCTTTAGCTTTAGCACTAGCATCAGACCCCACTGCTGTTAAGATTGCTTCGCGTCGAGTACTAAAGGCTTTTAGTTGCTCTGGGGTATAGCCAATAACTTCAAAAGTACCATCTCTATTCCAGGTTAGAGAGTATCCTAATTTTTGCAGTGACTGACCTAATTCGTGATGGTAAACTTGCCCGAGCGTCATCTTCTGCTGGTAAATCTCTCTATTACACATCGAGCGCCATTTACCATCTCCTCCTAAAGTCTGGTTGAAGATTACACAATGGCTGTGCATTTGTGGATCTCCATTGCGATTATCATCGTGGTGAAAAATGGCAATAACCGCATTATCGGTTTGTTGCCTATTAATTCCTCCTTTCCCGGTCCTGGTAAAAATACAGTTATCCTCTACATATTTGAGAGTATTAATTACGGCCAAATTTTGTGCCTCAATTACTCTGGGGTCCCCTTTGACTAACCCTAATAAAGAGGCGGACTTGGGAGCAGATAAAGTTATGTCTCTACCAGGATTATATTTTTTGCTCTTTTGCCTTTGGCGTAGAGGATTTCCTAATGAATCAATGCCTTGAGAAGCCCTGGTGTAATCATCGGACAATACCTTCCCTTTAAGACCGAGTTGAACAGCACCTTTACCAAACCATTGGCTATTTTCTAGTCCTTCATTTTTTGTGTAGTAGTTGTCTTGAGCGTAGTCTTCAACTTTGGCATATAGTCGGCCAATTGAAACAACCATAACTTGATATTTTTGTTTGACATTCTAGTTGGAGGTTTGTACCACCAACGTCGGGTATTTTTTATTTAGCTGATTGGATTTTTAACGGTCACTTCGCGACTTGACTGACCGAGAGAAGTATTTATTTTTATAGAGGGAACCCTTTGACAATAATAAATTTGGTCGTGCTTTCGTATTAATGCCGTACATAGAAGGGGAACGAATATTCTGTTTTTAACAAGGAACCCTTTTGACAAAAACCTTTATCTACTATAGAAGGGTTCCTTGTTAAAAATAAATACTGCTTTCGGGTTCCCTCTATAAAAATGGGAACATTGGTTACCTTCTAAATAATGCCACAAGAACTTATTTAATACCTAAAAAAAATCTAGAGAATCTTAGCTTTCTTTGTTGTTTACATAATTTAATTTGTGGTTTTTGTTTATTTTGAATAGATCTTTATTTCCTTTTCACTAAGGGTGCATCAGGTGTGGTAATTTTTCGAGTATATAACTTAGGAAATAAATTTAACTTACTTTCACAGAAAGTGCATCCCTTAAATAAAAAAAAACGATATCGCCTAAAATTTTTGGCATAATTAGCGAAGAATAATTGATTGCGGTTTGGCATGAATCAATCCCAACTAAGCCCCCTAGAAAAAGCGATCGCTAAAAAGATTGACACAACAAAAGGCAAAGCTTCTCAACCTGGTTATTTACGAAAGTTGGTTGCTAAGTTCCATCTGCGAATAGAGGCGGCTTTGTCTAGAGGCTGCGAATATGACGACTTAGCTACTTCTATTACTGAAGCTGGAGTGAAAATTAGTGCCGCGACTTTAAAGCAATACCATACAGAACATCGTCGTAGGTTAGAAAAAGAAGCCTCTCAACCTGCCGTTTCAATTTTGCCATCGTCGGAGCCACCTATTCACTCTGAAGAAAAGAGCGCTAAAACTCAAACCAAAGAGCGAGGCAGTAACTCGCCAAAAGTTATGCCCAACTCAAAACAATCCGCTATTGACAAATTATTTACTCACAAATAATTGAAGCTTATGAAAGCCACAACAGACAAGACTAATTTAGCAACAACAATCATTCCTACTCGTCCAGGGATTCAGCTTTCCAATTGTAAAAAGGGAGGAGTGGGTAAAACCTTACTCTCTAAATTAAAAGCAGCTTACTGTTTGGAGTCGGGATTAGATTTTTATGCAGTAGATGCAGACAAACAAGAGAGTTTTCTCAAAGCTTATCCCGAATTTGCTCTCCCAACTCGCTTTAGCGAATTAGATCGAAATCTGAAGATACCAGATCGGATTTTAGATTTAGCTTTGGAGAAATTAGTTATAGTCGATTTGCCAGGAAATGTAGAGGAAGCATTTAATCACTGGTTAAATTCTGGGGATATTTTAGAAGCAGCAAACGACTTAGGTGTTGAAATTCAGAATTGGTATTTGCTCGATGATTCGACTGAATGCTATGAAGGTTTTTGGCGTACTTGGGAATTTTTAGGGAATAATGTTCGACATATTCTAGTAAGGAATTTAGGTAGGTGCGAGGATTGGGAAAGTTTCGAGCGGTTTATTACTCCTGAGTTAATAAACAAGCATAAATTGAAAGTAATTGACTTGCCTAAATTAAGACTCGATACCGCTACAACAGTCTATAAAAATACTCTAAGTTTTACTCAAGCTCGGAGATACCCTGAGTTTAGCACGGCTCAATTGGCAGGATTGCGGGGCTATTTACGACGAGTATATGGGGTGTTAGATAGTGTTGGGTTTAATGTAGAAAGTTTGAGGATAGATCGGTGAGCTATTTGAAAAATCGAAGTTTATCCCAACAGCAGAATGAATTACGAGCTTTAATAGATGAGCGATTGAGAAACGAACAGATAAAGATTCGTCAGCAAATATATCAATGGTTGAGTGACAATCAGTATTTTGTTGATAATGAGTTGTTCGACTTCTATTTCTGTGTAGCTCAAAATTTAGCTGCCGTTGAGGTCCTGGGAGCTTCTGGGGATAAGATATCAAAGGCTAAAGACGAGTTAGAGACATCTGCTCAAGTTTATACTGCTCAATTTATCGATACTGCTACCCAGATGTCGAACCAATTGGAGAGTCAGTTCTCTGCTATTAAGGAAAGACAAGATAGATTGGAGAAGAAGTTAAATGAGGTGCTTGAGGGTTTGGCAACGGAGCATGAGAATTTACACGCTATCTCGACAGGGTTGGTCAATTCTACTGCTGCTCTTTTAACTAAACAGAAGCAGATGTTAGTTAAAACTCAAGCCGCTAGAAATTTTGCTCACGACTCGGTTATCTTAGCCTGGGCTATTCCTGTTATGGCGATGCTCGGATGGGGAGTTTTGTTGTTCTTAGCCTACATTAATTAACTCTTCCTCGTGTTTAGATCGATTCTCTCCATAAAAGAGCAACGTATCGCAGGCTTAATTTTTGTACGGGAGCGAATATTACCATCTGTAGCTTCATTGACTGCAGTAATAGAATTGTGTCCTCTTCTACTATGAGGAAACATTAAAGACCTCTGTATTGGGTTTAAGACTTCTAGTTCTAAGTAAAAATAATAATTGAGGAAAAGGCGAAAATGATTGCGTTACAACTCATCAAACCTTTCAAAAATATTGAGCCTCTAAGAGAATTTTACAACAAAAAAATGCGTAATGATTTTTATAACCCTCTGGTTCGGAAAATCATAAAACAGGCCAATTCAAAGTATCAAGTCTCGTCAATTTTCGATCTAATGTATGTATTTAACGACACTCCATTAAAAGGCTTGGTCAATACATTATTTGAGCCTGATAATTTTGACTTCACCTGCAAAAATATTGCTATAGCAGTACATATTTCTGTAAGAGGCTACGTTTTTAAGTCGCAGACAAACAACGAAGCGGTAATAGATTTTGCCTATTATTTTTGTAATGAAATCGAAAAAACAATAAAATCCAATCGTCTTTTTAGTGAAGAACTATTAAGTATAAATAAAAAAATCGAATTAATGACAGAGTGCATTGATAGAGATGAAATTGCCGAAATTTTTTCAAGTAAAAAGAAAATCTTTGAGCATTATTTTCAAACCTTTGAAGCTTCTCTATTTAATGATGAAATAACAATATTTCATCAAGCTGAAAATAAAGAATGGATTGAATGGAACGAAGAAGATTCGATAACAATTAGAGTAAATTTACAAAAAATTAGGAGAGGATTTTTTCTTCCTGGCTTTGATTATTCCTCAAAAACCCATAGAGGACTGTCTGTAGTTACAACTGACAGTTGTTATGAATATTTTAATGGTGAAATGAAAGGAGATAATACTGTTTGGTTGAATTAATAAAGCAAAACAAGTTATGTTTTGCTCTATTGATTAAGAAAATTATAGCGGGCAATTCCCGCTATTTTTGCTTATTTGTTAACGAACATTAGCTTATTATTAAAACAACTGTTATTAGCGAGCGCCTAAATAAAACTCGCTCGAGGTAAATAGCAGCAAAAGAGTGCGACGCTCGACAACGCTAAAAATAACTCGACTTAAACCAAATGTAGCTACGCCAACGCACATTTCAAACCTCAATTATCTTTTTAATTGTTTTAAGAGGTAAAAATAAAGATAGTTGAGCATCTTCAAAAGGGATAAATCCATATTTCAAATAAAAGTTTTTAGAGGCAGTATCTATAGCATCAACTCTAACGGCATAAATTCCAATTTCACTCGCTACTTTCACAGCTCTAACTAATGCGTGCATCAATAGTGTTTTTCCTAATCCCTTTCCTTGAGCTTTAATATCTACAGCCAGTTGTCCAATTAACATTACGGGGGCTGGATATCTGGGCAGTTTTTTACTAATATTTTGAGGCATATGTTTGAATTCAATCGTCGAGGCACTAGCACAGTAATACCCAGCAATTCGAGCGCTGTCTGGGAAAGTAGCTACAAATGTAATTGAATAACCTTTTTTCTGGTTTTGAGCTGCATATTTTTTTAAGTAATCGTTTAACTGGGGTTGACCGCAGTCAAAATCACCTCGCTCGTGGCTATTGTCTAACGGACTAATAACCCATTTCACAGGGGTTTATCCTCATATTCGCTTTGAAATTCTGTTATTGCTGCACTCAACGCCGAATTTGGTGAGGGGGGATTGTACATTGCCGACAAAAATAAATCTCTGTCGCGATCGCTTAATGTCAGTTTTTGATGCGCTTTTATATCTTTTTGTGCTGCTGCCAAACTTTCAGATAGCATATACGCGCTCAAACTCAATCCTTTCATTGCGGCGGCTGTTTCCAATAACTCTTTATGTTCGCTGCTTACTCTAACGTCGATGCGGCTGCCCTTTTTTTGCCCCCTTCGTTCGTCAGGCATAGTTGTAGGTTTTGCTCTATTGGTTGATAGCTCTATTTTAATTTATTTCCTGGCAAATGTACACACATTTACTATCGAAACGCTTTTCTGTCAAACAAGTACAACCAAAACAAACTACCGACTATGCCAAAGAAGCAACCGCTAATCAACAATGCTAGAGATAGAGAATAATTTGACGAGATCGCGCCGATAACGGGAGCAATGACAATAAAGCTCAAACGGAAGCTAAAGCTATTTAGGGAAAGTACGGTAGCTCTTATATTTGAAGGGACGGCACGATTAATGAGATTTAGAACTAAAGGCGATACTGTGCCTCTGACCATGTAAATAACAGCGATCGCAGCAATACCCAATACACTACTAACGCTACCTAAGAAGATGTAAGAAAAAGCTAATACCAAGCTCAGAGCTAAAAAAGCTTTCTTAGTTCCCAAAGCAGTTTCAAGCCTGGCAGCATTAACAGAAGCCAGACTCATTGAGAGGTGAAAAACAGCCCAAGTTATGCCCATTGCGCCAATTGATAGGTCGATCTGTTGAAAATAACCCTGAGAGAGCCAGACAATTAGGAAACTAGCCGCAGAAAAGGTGCTGCTCAATAAAATCAACCAACGCAGACGATCGCTATGACGAAAAACTTCGATCGCAATTGCTTTTAAGGTGACATACTCCTACACTGATACTGGCGTATACAGTGTAGGCTTCTCACCAACTCCAGGCAACCCTTCGGATACTCGGTGAGCTTTAAGAACGGAATGCCCTACCGCTCTATTTTTTATATTTCTCG
>JASJDA010000213.1 GCA_030065755.1 Prochloraceae cyanobacterium
GTTCGCAAGCAATTAAAAACCTTAAATAGCTTTCTTGAATCTGGCGATGCTGTTTTGATTGGAGAAGCTTTAAAAGCGGCTGAGAAAGAAAATTTTGTGGTAATTAGGAACAAATTGGGACATCCGATAAAGATTGAGGATTTAGAATTTTGATGAAGGCAACCGATAAAATACAAAAGTATTGGTTTTGATGGCTTGGTTCTGCTAGAAATCAAGTCGATTACTGACTCTGTAAGGGAAAATGGTTATTTTAACAGTCATCATAGGAACATCAGTAGAGAGTGATAGTTAGATCTGGGATCAAAAGTCCCCTACCTAATGTCGGTAGAATGTCTCCTTTTAAATCCATGAGGGAGACCTGATAACTGATTACTGTTGACTGATGACTGATTTAACCGCACCTAGACGCGATGGGGGAAAAACGGTAGTGACTGTTTTTCGTGACCAATTGCAGCAGAACTAACTCATCAAAACCAAAGCATGAAGACATTTAAGAGAAAAGAACATGGAACAGAAAATCAATTTTTATCTAGAGGGAGAAATAGTCAAAGAGGATAATTATTACTTAAAATGTCATGATGGAGAGATTTTTAAACTGAAAAATGAGCCATTGGAGATAGTGGAGGGTTTTCGAGTATGGTCAGTAATTCCGACGACAGATTCTAACGGTCAAATCCAAAGTATTTTCTTAATTGAAGAAGGGATAAATGAGAGAACGGATCTATGTAGATTGGTAGGAAGAATAACCCAACTAGGGAAAAAACAAACAACAATTTTAATGAAGGTAGCCAGCCCAGGAAAAAAGACTTTAAAAATCACATTAGTGGGAGGACATGAACAAATAAAAACGGGACAAATGTGGTCAATTGAGGCCCGAAGGAAAGGTCAAATCCTGAAGGTAATTGAAGGTCAAGAGGTAGTCAACTCCATCGAACAAGAAACAATTGCATTTGTTAGATTCTCAGAGAGAGAAGAATTAGAATCATTATTTGAATGTTACGTAACGGGAAGAATAGAATTACGAGAAGATTGTTATTATTTAGTAGATGATGAAGGAGTATCATTTCCCCTCAAGAAAAATCCGGAGAAACTCCAAGAAGAAAGAGGAAGATGGCGAGTAATACCGAGTACATCAAGTGATGGACGTATAACTAATTTTACCGTGAGAGAAAAAGAGTTAGAAAAAGAAGAAAAAGATTATATATGCTGCCAAGGAAAGGTAATGCAGGTAGGAGCAGCTCAGAAAAGTAATATAGTAAGTTTGAGTGTAGAAAAAGGATTTTTAAAGCCAGTAAGAATCACCTTACTGGGGGTGTCGCCCGAAATAGAAGTCGGACAAATTTTGAAGGTAGAGGGAGTAAGAAAGGGAGAATATTTTAAGATAGAAAAAAGCCAGATACTAGAAACAGGAGGACTGAAAGTATCTGAGCTAAAAAACGAGTCAAAAATTTTAGAAGAAAGCCAGCTCAAGAAAGCTCGATTAGCAATAGAATCAGAAACCTCGAGAAAGAACTGGACTTTTGAGAAAGCAAAACAAAGAAGAAATTATTGGGAATGGGAGGCAATAAGTGAGTGTCAAAGTATAAAAGCCAGAGTTCAAATAGATCGATGGGGAAAAACGAAGGTCTATCAATATCGACTCCACAGCCTCAATGGAGTAGTAGAATCATTAACATCGAGGGAGTCGTTAGATAGATGTTTGTCAGTAAGACCATTAGGAGCAGCAAGAGATATAGGGGCGTCATGCTTTCAGGTCAAAATCGGACCCTATGAAGTGATCCTAGACTGTGGGGTGCGTTTTGGGGAGAATCCCTTGCCAGCTCTAGAATACATAGAAAATCCCAATCTGTTACTAATTAGCCACGCACATCAAGATCACTTAGGAGCAGTTCCAGTATTTCATCAAAGGTATCCAGGGTGCCGAATGATTTGTACACCTGGAACCAGAGAAATAGCTCAGGTAATGTTACTAGATGGATTAAAAATACAAAAGTTCCAAGAAGATTCACCACAGTTATATGATTCGTGGGATTTAGAAAGAGCCTTGTGGCGTTTAGAAACTATGGAGATGGGAAGAGATTTTGAACCGCTGCCAGGATTAACAGTAAGATTTATAAATGCCGGACATATCTTGGGAGCAGCTTGTATTTACCTCAAATACAAGAAACGCACCCTGTTGTATACAGGAGATTTTAATACCACCAGTAGCCGAACCACTACAGGAATGAAGTGGAGCGACCTACCGAGAGCGGAAATGTTAATTACCGAATCTACTTACGGAGATCAGTTGCATCCATCTCGTAAAACACAGGAAAGAGAATTAGTCGAAGGGGTAATCGAGACAGTCACACAAAGAGGAAATGTTTTAATTCCCGCATTTGCTCTGGGCCGAGCCCAAGAAATTCTTTTGGCACTAAGAACTAACAGTGTTTTTCAGCAACTAAATATTCCCGTTTATGTAGATGGTTTAGTCAGAGGGGTAACAGAAGTATTTCAAGATAACTTAGATTTACTTCCTGTCGTGGTGAAAAATTTTCAAACTCAATCACAAAAAGAACCATTTTTCGCACTCGACTCAACACCGCCAGTGATCCCGATTCAACATCGAGTGCAAAGACCATTAGCACTGTGCAAACCGTCGGTAATCGTAGCCAGTTCGGGAATGTTAGTGGGAGGGCCGAGTGTCTATTACGCAAGAGTGCTGCTGGAGCGAGAAAATGCGGCGATATTTATTTGTGGTTATACAGATGAAGAGTCACCAGGAAGATTATTACAAAATCTAGCCACAGGCGAGCGTCTGGAGTTAGATGGAGAGGAAATTACTGTTGCAGCAAAGGTGAAGCGATTTTCTTTATCAGCTCATGCGGATAAAACAGGTATTGGACAAACTATCTCACAGGTACAACCAAAACATTTAATTTTAGTTCACGGAAGTATGGATTCACTTCATAATCTGGGGCGAAGTTCCAATTACCAAAATCATACTTACGTTCATATCCCCAATGTGGGAGATGTAATTGAGTTGGGAGTAGCACCAAAACATTTAAGTTTGACTCAAATAACAAAAGTAGAATCGGCCAAATCGTTTATTTTAAAAGTTGATTCGCTCGACTCTGAGAAATATTTACTACATTTTCCCACATCAGTGGCCTGGGATCCCCGTCTCCAATCCTGGATGGCATCGGGAGAATTAGTTGGGTCTTGGAGTGGCGAATCTTTAAATCTCTTACCCAGGAAAGTTGACAATGAGAAAAAGACATCCCTAGAGGTAAAAGAGTCGCCACAGCATATGGAACAATCTCACAAAGACAATCTCTCAAAAACCTCTGCTTCCTTAAAAAAAGAGCAGGTTGGGGAAGTATTATCGAGTCAGGAGAATCTAAATGAGGAATTATTAGAAGATGGATGTAAAAATTGTCAATTCGCTAATCAGTCCATTTGTACTAATGAACGAAGCCCTTTGTTTGAATTTGTTGTGGATCCCACGGGGATTTGTTCTCAGTTTGAAGGGTTACAATAATTATATTTGGGCTCGGGAAGTCTTTACCAAATAATTACTATGTCCCCAGAACAAGATCAAGTCGCTGAATATTTATTGAGTAGTAAATTTCCACTTCGAGATTATCAAATAGAGTGGATAGATGCCATATATGAAGCTTGGAGAACTGGAGCCAGAAGAGTTTTAGCTCAATTGCCAACTGGGGGCGGCAAGACAGTAGCTCTGTCTCATATTAGTAAAAACTTTTTTGTAGAAAATAAAAAGGTCTTAGTGATTGCGCACCGTTTGGAATTAATCGAGCAAGCGGCCGAAAAATTGTTTGCGGTCATAGGGGAACCAGTAGGGACGATCAAACATGGAATTGAGCCTAATTATCACAGAAGAATACAGGTCGGTTCGATTCAAACTCTTTTACGAAGAGATTTAAAAACTATAGTCCCAGAAGTGGGACTTTTAGTTTGTGATGAAGCTCATCATGCCACGGCCACGTCCTACCGACAAATTTTTGATTTTTACAAACAATCTCTGATTTTGGGAGTAACAGCGACTCCTTTGCGTATGGACGGGGTGGGATTTGAGGATTTGTTTGAGCACTTAGTGGTCGGAGAACCTACATCAACACTAATCAAGAGAGGTTATCTTTGTCCCTATCGCTTATTTGTGAGTGAGGAAACTATTTCCACCGTTGGGGTGAAAAAGTCAAAAAAAGATTTTCAAGCGCGAGATTTAGCTTTAGCAGTGACCACTCAAATCTCCCCCTCAGATATTTATCGCAATTGGCGCAATTATGGAGAAGGTAAAAGAACCGTCATTTTTGCTAGCAGTTTAGAACACAGCAAAGCAATTGCCAAAACATTTATCAATAATGAGGTGATGGCAATGCATCTCGATGGAGAGACCCCAGATGAGCAAAGAAGACAAATGCTCAAACAATTTGAGGCCGGCTCAATTAAGGTAATAACTAATTACCAGATTTTGACCGAAGGATATGACTGTGAGAATCTAGAATGCGTTTATTGTCTTCGTCCCACCCTCAGCACTACTTTATGGCTACAAATGGTGGGCCGGAGTTTAAGAACCTCGCACTCAAAACCATATTCAATCATTATCGACCTCACAGAAAACTGGAAAGTTCATGGATTACCAGATGACGAGCGTCAATGGAGTTTGTCAGCCTCTGTAACGAAAAAGACATTTGTTGGCGATCGAACTCTTGTTTGTCATCAATGTACTCACGTTTTTAAAGTCAATTCCCAACTACTTCAACCCATAAGTTGGTCGATGGGGGCTGATGGACTTCTAGTGGAAAATTATCAAGTTCATTGTCCACATTGTGGTGCCACCATTGAATTTCAACTGAAAGAATCGAAAAGATATCATCGTATGCTTCGACTCAAATCCTCAATTTTTCCCGAAATTAAAGAAGTAGATTTAACTGTTAATCCTCGCCGTTTAAAAGAAGTTTATCATTTAATAATTACTCAAAGATTAAAACAGTTACCCACAAAAGAAGCTTATAAAGCTATATTTATGGGTCTAATCAGTAAAATTAATCACTATACTTTGGGAGATTGGCGCGAAATTGTCAGGATGGTCGAACCATCTGAATCAAAATATTCTCAAAAAGCTTGGCAATTATATAATGAAGCTCTCATTAGACATAAAAACCGTTTGGCGGCATTGGCTCATGTTCAAAAGCGCCAACAACGAGTAACTTTAACTTCAAAGTCCCAACAACACATCAAAAATGATGACAATCCACTTCAAAAGGAGCCCAACAGAGAAAACCAACAAGAGACACAAAATGCCAAGTTAGTGGGAAATCCTGATTTTAAGTCGCGTTATTCCCAGGAATGGAATCGTTCTGTTTCACACTTACAACCAGATATTGCTCAGTTTTTTACTCGTGAAGCCGGATTGTTCTTTGTGGAAAAATCTCATAATGTTTTTAATATTTCTATTGAAGTAATCAACTCAGATTGGGTCAAAAGGCTCAGACAAAAACAAGTTGAAGAGGCTTTCACTAAAGGATTTAATTGTCAAGTTAATTTAATGTTTAGAATTGCCACTGACCTGAGTAACTGATTAATTTAACAAGGCTTCCGCCTTGAAGGCAGAAGGCAGAGGTGGAAAGTCTTATTTTTAACAGTCATCAGTTATCAGTAAACGAAAAAATTATTTTTATAGTGGAACCTTTTTACAATAACTTTTCTGTAATGGTAAATAACTTAACTACTATGAAAGGCGAGAGAGGATCTTATTTTTATGAGAGAAGTCCTTTTACAATAACTTGAGTACGAGAGATGTAGTTATTTTTATGAAAGTACCCTTTTACGATAACTTTATTACGAGAGATGTATTTATTTTTAATAAGGAAGTCCTTTACGATAACTTATATACTTCGCAATTAACTTGACTGCTATATGAGGACTTCCTTATTAAAAATGAATTTTTTGTCGGACCTTCCCTAATAAAAATGAACTTTTTGTCGGACGTTCTCTCATAAAAATGATTTCCTTGTAATCCCTAATAAAAATGAACTTTTTGTCGGACGTTCCGCGCGTAAAAATAGAATTATTGGACCCCACACCCCAATACTGCTCGGTTAACGCCAAAGTATTGAATTAGTAGCCTTTGCAGGGGGCAGGGGTCCTTAGATTGCTATTTTTATATAGGGAACCCTTCTATACCGACAACTTATTTGCGAAGAGACATAATGAGCACAGAAATTGGGGAGAGATGTTTTTATTTTTATTAGAGAACCCTTCTATAGTAGTTAAGTTAATTGTCACAGCAGATAGGTTATCGAAAAAGGGTTCTCTAATAAAAATGAACAATTTCTGCGTCCCTATATAAAAATAAAGACATCTTTCGGGGGCTCTGAGCTTGGGAGAAAATTTAAAACTGTAGAACGAATTGATGGGCAAGGAATGCTCTGTTAGGTTGTAATCTCCCTCGCCCCCTGCTCAGAGCCCCCTTGCCACCAACAGCGATCAATTTTGCTTAACCGAGCAGTATTGCCCCACACCCCTATAGTTCAAATTGTTCTTTCTCGCTATTTAATTCATCTTGAGAATCAGATATTTTTTGTATCTGCTCAAATAAACCAGCTAAAACTTGAGATTTTTTATCAGGCTCAGAAGAGAGTTGGGAATTTTTGAGATGTGGTGCGGATTGAGATTTTAGCGTAGGTGGCGGAGTAATTCGGATGTTGAAATCTGCAGAAATATCAAAAAGCAAATCGTGATAGGGGGAAACCGAAGGGTTATCAAAGTCAGCTATCACCATAGCACCTTTGCTTAATACAATTTGCTTTTTTGTATCATCAGAGATAGATAGGGGATCGAAGCGCAATACAGAGTAGCCCATAGTAGTTTCTGTTGCTATTTTGGGGTCGGTTTCATCTATGACGGTAAATGTAATTTGTTTATTTAATAGCCAATTAACAGTGGGCGAGAATATTTTTTTATCTACTGTCAAGCCCAAAGAGCCCTCGTTGGGGCTCTCATAGAACAAAGTAGGAAGAGAAATTACTTTGTTCAAGATTTGGTCAGCATTTTTTGAATCAAGAGATTGCTCTTTAGGGGAAGTTGACGAGCTATCTTGCCAATCGCCTAATTCTGGGTAGACGATCGTACCAGGATTGATTTTTAATTCGGCTAAAGTATTGACAGTGTTAACAGAAGCGACTAACTTGTTCGTGCCATATTGCTTAAATAGGCTAACTGCTTTTCTTTTCTCTTCAATGTTTGTAAATTTACCTGCCCAGTATTTTTGTTCTCCTGAGTGGAAATAAACCACCAAAGAAGGTGTATTTGGGGGGCCCCCGTCGATAGTGACGACGGCAAAACGATCTTTAAATTTATGACCAGCTTTACCCTGGTGCAATCTAAGCACCACGTCATGGTGCTTAATAGCTGCGAGGGCATATTGTCCTTGACTATCTCCATAACTATCTAAAGTGACTTCTAATTGAGTTCCAGGTTCATTCAAGTTTAAATTTTCTAATATAGTAATGGTGTTAGAATCCATTGTTCCTATTACTTGGTCATCAATTTTTATCGACCATTGAGTTGAAGCTTCAGACCCAAAACTGATATCGAGCTGTTCCCCATTAAAATATTGGCCAGCTAATTCGCCTTGATTCATGTAGCCCATTTTTATCGTTTGGTCTTCTCCTTGTATCTGGAGATTAGCAGTAGCATTTTGACCAGGTTTTAAGACAGCTTGAGCTTGAGTGCCGACGGGCAATTGCCAGTCGGCACGAGAAAGCGTTCCTAAAACTATCTGTTCTTCAAGTAGTGGATGTTTGATAATGGCTACTTTTTTATTCTGGTCATTATTTAAAGAAGATTCAGCAATTTCAATATCTACAGTTTCGTCTAATAAATCAGTTGGAAAAATTCGTTCCTCTTTATTAATTCCTGTAATTTTAAGAGAATCAAGTTGATAAGATTTTATTTGAGAGACTACTTCTTCTTTAAAAGCACAAAAAACAAAATTAGAAGTTTTAAAATTGTCTTGAGCCAAGGAATTTCTAGTGTGGCAGCAATGCCAAGCAGCAGCAGCATATTGTTTTCTTTCTAGCTCAGGGATAGAATTGCCCCAAGATAAAGCGAACTTGTTGGCATCTTTAAACATTAAATTAACTTCCTCTTCTCCTAGAGGGGATTCTAGCTCACAAGAAATGGGCTTAAAAATACCTCCAGCTCCCGCTTTTAACTGATATTGAGAGCGATTGTTTTCGCAAATATCGCCTAATTTTAGCCATGTTGATTCACCTTTTTCATTAACGGCTTCTGCTTCAGCAATTAATTTATAATAAGCTTTGCTCTTGGGGTTATTGACTATTCTTATCTGGAGTTTATCGCTCTTTTTTAGATAAGGATGGCGAGATTTAGCTACATTATGAAGTTCGAGAGTTTTGCCTCCTTTAGTTGTAATCTTAAGTAGTGCTCCAATTGAATTTTGATAACGTTTTTGATAAACGGCAGCTAGATTAGATAGACGATCGAAATGCTTTTTCTTGGCTAAAGTTAAATTATATTGAAGCGAAGTATAATTTTGAGGAAATAAATTTTTAAACTGGTGAGTTGGATTTTTGGTAATGACGGATGAACGGAAATACTGCATCCCTTTATTGAGCATCAACTCTAGAGAAGAAAATCCCGAAATATCAAATGGTTGTTTTTGAGATGTCGTCTGCTGTAATTTTTTTAAATGGGTTTTATAAGTAACTGGTCTATGGGGTATTTTCTTCAATAATTGAATGAGAAATTGATTGGGAGCACGAGCTGATTTAAGCATATCTACAGCTACTTGATTTTCTTGACAGCCAGATTCAGTCATTTCTTTATAGATAGATTGTTGAAGAGCTAAAATACTTTCAGTTCGGCTAGGACTGGCTTTTTTATTCCCAAGAGTAACAATATCTTTAATTCGCAATTTAAACGGTTCAAGAACACTTTTTAAAGGGTTTTTATTCGCTTGGAAAACATTTAGTAGCTGGTTCGATTTATTTATAACTTTATTAAGATAAGTTTCTTTTTGTTTGTTGGTTCCATAAGAACGCAATATATCAATTTCGCTGCTAAGAGCTTCAACTGATTTGACGAAATTGTTAATAAAACCAATAACTTTTTCGGACCCCATAAAAATAGCTATAGCTGGAAAACTCCATTCATTGGGGAAAGAAAGTTTATCTTGTTTAGTAGTCGCAGCATAAGCCAGTTCGGGATGATTTTTTAACCATTGTACTCGTTTTTTGAGTCTGGGAGAGCGCTCAGCACGTTCGTAGGCAATACAATCTCCATCAAAGTCGGCTCCTTGTGCTTCGATGTCGGTAGAGTAGGGAAATTTTTCCCCTTGTGAGATCCCTTTTTCTTTAAATGAGTTGATAATAGAATTGATTCTTTTTACTTCAAGACATCTTTCTTGATGTGTTAAAGTTTTAAAATCTGGGTGTAAAACTAGAGGCTGTTTGCCTTTAAGAGGGATGTTTTGCTCTTGTGCAACTTGTTCAATTTTTAAATTGATTCTATCTACGATCTCGCTATATACTTCATCGCTAACTATAACGGTACCTTTCATTAGCTTTCCATTAGGAGCGTACATCTCTGGTACGTGTTTATTTATTCCCAAGCAGATACTATTCGTATTTAGGCAAGGAGATCTGAAGTGAAGAACTTCTTCTCCTTGTTGATAATGAGGAATGCAAATTTCGCCATGTTTCAAATGTTTTGAGGGCATAATCATGCCTCGATTCCATTTGATATTTCCTCCTCTTATGGTGTCCAAAAATTTACATCCCCAATATTTATCAAGAGGTTTAGCCAGTTTTGGGTGATTAAGTAGGAAGTATTGTTCATTGTCTAAAGTACATTTAATTATTTGATAGTCTAAATTGTCATTAAGAGAGGCATTGGGATTTTTTTTCTGTTGTTTTTCGACAGCTTTTTCTATACTTTGACAATAATCTTCTGCTAATTTACGTGGGTCTGTAGCTATTTCATCTAAATATTGAAGCTGAAATTCAAATTCATCCCAACGATCTGACAACGCTTCATGAGACATCTCCAATATTTCCGCAATAGATGTTTTGCTGTTATTTTCAGGGGATAAAGATTTCTCGCCTATCCAGGTTAGATCATCGATATATAAGCCAGGTTTGATGGGGTTGTTTGTTTTATCTCCACCCTTAAAACTAGATGTAGGAATAACTAAATCAATATTGGGCGCATATTTATCAATAATTCCAGGTAGTTGATGTAATCGATTATCAGGTTGAAAAGTTCCTTTAGCCACTCTTTTATCAACTAAAAATCCAGTACGATGCTGAATTAAATAGTCAGATTTTCCCGATAATTCTTCAGCCAAATTTTGTTCGATTTTCCCGTGACAGTCTCCCACTAGCGTTCGGGCAATTGATGGTGAAATGATGCCTCCATTTTCTCCCGTTAGATCGTCGATAACAAGGATATTAAGTTTCCGAGTTAACGCATTATTGCAACTGCCGATAAAAAGAGATCCGTAAGCACCTCTATCTTTTTTATCGGGACATATTTCTGTTGATAAAATTTTTAAAACCTCAGTCGGTCCGTAAACTAAACGTTGTCCATTTGATATCAATAAGGAGTCTCCCCAAGGATGTTCGCATAAATCTTCTTCGATAATTTCAGAATGAAGGCGGCCAAAGGTAAATTGCTCTATATGTTCAGGAAAAAAAAATTCTAGGAGTGTATTAGGAAGATATTCACTGAGTACAGAATTGGGATTATTACTATTTCCATCAGTATGAATAAATTTGGCACTTAGAGGGTCAATGTGTCGAACAAACATTGTAAATATTACGACTTAATTTATTGTTTTGGTAATTTGGTCAGTAATGGTTGTATGATGTGAAACATCACGAAAACTGGATTTTGGATTTTGGATAAAAGATTTTGGAATTGTTCTCTTCTTTCAAGAAGAGGCTTGCCGATTTTAGATGAGCCAATGAGCGGATTTTCCCCGAAGGATGTATTTATTTTTAATAAGGAACCCTTCTATGCCGATAACTTATTTGCAAAGTGACATAACTATAAGAAAAAGGGTTCCTTATTAAAAATAGAATCATTGTAACCCTCCCTAATAAGCGGCTTGTTTAATCCAAAATCTAAAATCTAAAATCCGCGCATAGGATATTCAATTTTCAGATTATGAATAGGCTGTACGATACTTGGAACGAGTACGAAAAAAGATGTTTCAATCCTGACGGTTCAATGACCGAAAGTTATTGGATTAAGTTATGTGAAGCTGGGTGGGATTTGGCCGTTATTATGAGTTTTGAGGTTAAGAAAATAGATGAAGTCAGAGAATACGATCGGCTTGAGAAGTATTATCAAGAAAATTTTGGGAAATCTTACGAGGAAGCCTGCTCAGATGTAGGCGATTATCATCTAGATATCTCAGAAAGACAGCGATTGGCACTGTTGGCAGGAGATGAGTTATCCAGTTTGCCTGAGCATGTGGATCCAGACGATTACTATTATTCTCGTTGCGGTTCAGCAATATATGGTGACGACGAAGATATCTAAAACCTTAATATCAAAGGTTGATTTTGTCAAGAAAAAGTTGACTTTTTTTAACCTATTATTTTCTCGATAAATGATAGGTTATTTGTACTTAAAGAAATCTGAAAAAAATGAATAAAGTACAAAAGTTAGTGGTTTTTCCCTTAATGCTTATTGCTTTGTTAAGTACCGCATCATTCACGCTGGTGATAGCTAACTGGGACAAAATATTTAACGACAGGGAGCAGATTGCTGTTGATACAAAGTCTAGAAATTCGGAAACACAAACTGGAAAAAAAGGGTTTAAAAAACCTGTTATAAAGATAAAAAAAGAAGAAAAGGTAATTAGAACAGTAACCTCTGGAGGCGTAAGATTCGATTTGTTTGGTTGCGAGATAGAGAAGCAAATTATTTGTAGATTCAATGTTACAAGTATCGATCGCAACAGAAAATTTTATCGGATTAAAGGGACGGCAAATAGATTAATTATTGACGGCATAGAGTATTCGGGCATAAGTGCTTCTGTCGGGGGACATGGCAGCTCGACGGGCAGATCCGTACACTTAATTAAAGATGTGTCGCTCAAATCTTCTCTAATTTTTCCTTTCGTTGAACAAGCAGAAAAGATCGACTTGCTTGGCATACAAGTTGATAATAACGATTATGCACTGCCCTATGAAATTGGGATTAAGAACGTTCCTCTGCACTAGTAAAAATTGCGTTTTCTGAGTTAAAAAAGAAGGGCAAAACTGCCCTTCTTTTTTAGGTTTAATACCTAAAATTTTATTGAAGAATTAGAGAGTTAATTTCGTTTTGTACCTGAGAAGCAATTGAGAGTAAGTCGTTAACTTCATTGCTGTAATTTCGGGCGCGAGCGTTCATCTGCAAAGCTTTTATCGGTGTGAAATCGATAGCGAGTCGCTCTGGATTCAACTGAGGATTTTGTCTAAAAATTCGTTCGATTTTAATAGCTCTGATTAAGTCCTTTTTGAGAGATTTAAGAGCGGCGACTATATTATTAGTCAATGTCACTTTTGAACCAGCTTCATTTAATTCTCCGACAGCATAAACCTGGGTAATTATATCTTTTGCTACTTCATTATATTTATTGATTTCATCCAATAAATCTCTTAAGCTTTTAAGTTGAGGATCTAAAAGCAATGCTTTGATTTTGCTGCGATAAAAAAGCAGCAAAATAGTCTCAAAAATATAGAAAAATAGACTAGCAATAATTACCGATTTAAAGGTGGTCTTGAAATAAAGCAAAATCCATCCATTCAATGTGTTTGAGGAAAAAGGAGTAATTAAAGCCAAGCTAGCAAAAGTTAACAGAAAAATTAAGAGGCAAAAAATTATTAAGATCCAGCTTTGCTCACCACCAACTTGTTTGAGGCGTTTGTTAATAAATTTTCTTCGTTGGCGCTTATCGTTGACTACTGAAGTTCCAGTCACATTGTCTGTATTGAGTTGAGTTATTTCTTTTAGTTTTTGAGGCGTAATCAATAAATCTTGACAGTTATTATCGAACATTTTCGTAGCTGCTCACAGATTTTTTTCTAGAATACCACTGAGGCAAGTCGAAAGTCTGAAGTCGAAAGTCGAAAGTAAGACTAACTTGATACTTATCAATGTAGTATTTAAGTAATAAAGTAAAAAGTTGTCCCACTTTCGACTTTCGACTTCAGACTTTCGACTTACCCTGGGCGCGAGAATTTTTTAAGTATAAGAAAGAGACAAATGGGGGATGAAATTGGCAATGGCTCCGTTGTAGCTTAATACAGTCATCAGCTCACCTGTAATCATATTGCTTCAAATATTGGTTCGTTTGATAACTGATAACCTTTCGTTTACTGATAACTGATGACTGTTAAATAGGGACTGCCTTAGTAATAAATATCAATTGACGACACAGTAAAAGCTACGCATTATGGAGGAAAGCGCATTTTTTTTGCGGTCTAAAAGAAGCAAGAGAATGTGGAAAAAAATATATGAACCAATTAAATCTTTGGAGAATTAGAGCTGAAAACTTTTGTTTGTTCAATTGGAGAGCACTTCTCTTAATACCAGAAATAATTTATTTAATGCTGAGAGATCCTTATTTTTGGAGCATTCTTGTCAGTGCTTTGTTATTTTTCTCTTTGTTATGGCTAGTGGTAGACAAGCTAAGTGCTCAACAAATCAAGCCCTCTCAAAAAAATTGGTACGTAATTTTAGGAGTAGGAACGGTTGTTTTTAGTTTATGTTTTTTTGAGCAACAAAGTCACGCCTTTTTTCTCAAAGGATTAGAAGCAGGGGCGAAAAGATTATTGACGACCGCGCAAACAGCAGCGGGTTCAACAGGAGGTAAGACAGAGCAGGCAATTACCTTAATATTCGACCTGTTGAGGTGGATGATTGTGATGGGTGCGCTGGCTGGTTTATACATAGCTAAACAAATGTCGGATCAGGGACAAAATGGTGCGGTTATTTATGACTCGGTTTGGAGAGTTTTATTATTTGTCATTGCTGCTGATGTAATTACTTTTATTATTTTTAGCGGTGATACAAGTACTAACGCAGGCAACGGTTCAACTCCAGGAGGAGGAGGTGTCTTGAACCAGTAGGTATGGCTGGGGTGTGGGGTCCAATGATTCTATTTTTAATAAGGACTGGAAAAAGTTCATTTTTATTAGGGAACCCTTTTCCAATAACCCACGGAGATGTTTTTATTTTTAATGAGGAAGTCTTTTACAATAACTTGTCTGCTTAGGTAAATAACTTAACTACGCGCGAAGACTTCCTCATTAAAAATAATTTCTTCGAGTTCTGCTGTGACAATTAACTTAACTACTATAGAAGGGTTCCCTAATAAAAATAAAAACATCTCTCCCCCTTTTACAATAACTTTATTACGAGAGATGTAGTTATTTTTATGAAAGTACCCTTTTACGATAACTTTATTACTCCGCTTATAACTTGACTACTATGAAGGGTACTTTCATAAAAATGAACTCATTGAAGTACGATCGTTTATAACTTGACTACTACAGAGGGGTTCCTTATTAAAAATAAAGACATCTTTCGGGGTGTGGGGTGTGGGGTGTGGGGAAATGCTGCTCGGCATTCGAGCTTAACTTTTCCCTCGAGAATCATTGCACCTTTGTCCTCTGCAAAAGCGACGAGCTTCAATACGAGGAGCTTTAACGAGTGCGGCATTCCCCCACACCCCACACCCCAATCCCCACACCCCGAAGGATATCTTTATTTTTATTAGGGAAGTCCTTTTAACGATAACTTTCTTGCTTCGTTTATAACTTGACTACTATGAGGACTTCCCTAATAAAAATAGAATTATTGGACCCCACACCCCTCTTAACAAAATGAAATTCTCATGAAACCAGAAAAATTTATCGAAGTCAATCAAATACTTGGGGAACAACCCCGTTTGGGGATATTTACTAGCGCACAAATATTTACTAGCGTCACGATCGTGATGATAGTGTATTTGATTGTGTTTGGTGTTCTTAACTTGTCAATGCCAGCGTTTATAGTAGTCAGCATATGGCTGGTGAGTAGCTGGTTGTTGTTGGTCGGGGACTCCCCATACAAATTTCTCGACCTATTTCAGAACCCACCAGGGACAGATTGGTGCAACGGGCATCTAAAATACCACTCACCATTAAAGTTTGATGACCAATTTATTCCGCCAATAATAGCGACATCCCAAGAAGGAAAAAAGTTGAAGTTTATGCCTTTTCAGAATTATTTACACTTAAATTTCATCTTTACAATACATACGCCACAAGAGCTTATAAGTGGATATTTATTAAAATTTGGCTCGAAATACCAAATCGTCTGGGCGTTTAAATCAGTTGGCTTTCATTATATGTTCGACGAAATAGAAGCGTCAAACAAAGCCAACGCCATCTGTGA
>JASJDA010000214.1 GCA_030065755.1 Prochloraceae cyanobacterium
TCTTGTATACCCTTATAGGTGTCTTGTTCAGCCTATAAGTATTTTATATAGTGTACAAGAATCTTGTCCAAATAATCTTTGGCGATCGATCGCCAACTGGTTTTCTCCAGCCTGCGGCTGGGACTTACGCATCGCTTCGCTCGCGCGACTCGATCGCATCTTATCAAACTAAACAGTATAGTACAGTCACGTGCGGTACCTCGTAACCGATCGCCTCGTCAATTATTGTCACAGGTGTCTTGTATACTCTCACAGGTGTCTTGTTAAAATACAAGTGTTTTATGCAGTATACAAGAATCTTGTCTAAATTGTCTTTGGCGCTCGCCATTTTTCTGACCCCTCACAAGTGTCTTGTCGTCGATCGCCAGCTTGGTTTCTCGATCATCTCCTTGCGATCGCCAACTAGACTTCTCGATCGCTTTAAAAGTTTCACGATCGCCAATTTGGTTTCTCGATTATAAACTTGGATTTGAAGATCGTCAACTAATACTCACAAGTGTCTTGTAACTACTAATTTAGCGCTCGCCAAAAACCTATTACCTTTTACCTTTTACCTTTTACCTCGAAGAGCGATCGTCATTTGGTTTTCTCGATCGCCAACTGATTTCTCGATCTCGAAGAGATCCGCGTAGCGGCGCGCCAGCTTGGTTTCTCGATCGTCAACTTGATTCTCGATCGTCAACTTCTCGCGCCGCTACGCGGATCCGTGCCGGATCGCCAGCTTCTCAAAACTTTCGACTTTCGACTTGATAGTCTCCCCCCGCTCCCTGCTCCCTGCTCCCTTGCCCAGAAGCGATCGCCAACGGTTTCTCGATCTCGAAGAGATCCGCGTAGCGGCGCGCCAGCTGGGATTTCTCGGTCGGCTTCGCTTTTCGCTTTCTTGTAAGTAGTTACAAGTGTCTTGTTAGTTGCCATTCCGCTTAGCGAGCGCCAGTTTGAGTCTTGTAAGTGGTCGACCACCTCAGCATTTAGAAATAATGGCTATAGCAACTTTCATTTAACTCTTATAGTAACATATATAAGGAGAATAACCTAGTATCAAAGTATATTTTGCTTTTTTAACTAAAATAATCGAGAAAAAACGATACGAGCGTCAATTTTATTAGCCATCACAAGTGTCTTGTAAGTATTCATCCCCGCTGCGATCGAACTTCGGAATTTCTCGATCTCGAAGAGATCCGCGTAGCGGCGCGATAACTTGATTTCACGATCGCACTTTGGGATTCGTCGATCGGCAACTGATTTCTGGATCGTCATCTGGTTTCGCGATCCGGTACGGATCCGCGTAGCGGCGCGGCAACTGGTTTCTCGATCGCTATCTTAGTTGGTCGTCAAAAACCTATTACCTCTTACCTCTTACCTATTACCTAAAAGAGCGATCGCCACTTCAAAAACTAAACCGTATAGTACGAAAGAGGTCTTCGATACCTTCGGCTTGGTTTCTCCGCGTGGCCCACGGTGCTTCGAGATCGCTATCTTAGTTGGTCGCCAAAAACCTATTACCTATTACCTTTTACCTATTACCTAAAAGAGCGATCGCCAGTTTGAGTATTGTAAGTGGTCGACCACCTCAGGATTTAGAAATAATGGCTATACCAACTTTCATTTAACTCTTATAGTAACATATATAAGGAGAATAACCTAGTATCAAAGTATATTTTGCTTTTTTAACTAAAATAATCTAGAAAAAACGATAAGAACGTCAATTTTATTAACACTCACAAGTCTCTTGTAAGTATTCATCCCCGCTGCGATCGAACTTCGGAATTTCTCGCTCGACAACTTGGATTTATAGATCGTCAATCGCTTCTTATAAAACTAAACAGTATAGTCTAGAAGCGTGCGCCATCTCGTGGCTTGACTTGTCGCTCCGTACCGGAAAGTGCGGCGCGTAATTATCCCTCTTCACTACGAAACTAAACAGTATAGTAGAAATGGGCTTCGTTCCGAGATCGCCACAATACAAACTAAACCGTATAGTAGAAATGCTTCTGGCGATCGCGCCACCTTCTACCTGCCTGCGGCTGAGACTTACGCATCGCTTCGCTCGCGCCCCTGGATCGATAACTTGTTTTCTGCGATCGCCAACTGGTTTCTGCGATCGCCTCGTCAATTATTTTTTACAGGTGTCTTGTATACATTTGTAAGAGTCTTGTTTAGCTACAAGTATTTTATAGAGTGTACAACAGTCTTATCTAATAACTGGTGGCGATCGCTAATTTCCTGACCCCTCACAAGTATCTTGTTCTCGATCGCCTCCTCAATTATTCTCACAGGTGTCTTGTACATGTTTATAAATGTCTTGCTTAGTTTTAACACTTTTATACAGTGTACTACTATCTTGTACTAATTATTTTTGACGCTCGCCAATTTACTACTACTCACAAGTGTCTTGTTACTACTGACTTCTCGATCGCCATTTGGTTTTCTCGATTATAAACTTGGATTTATTGATCGTCAAATCGATTCTTTGTAAATACTCACAAGTATCTTGTAAGTGGTCATCCCTCGGCTAACTGATTTTCACGATCGCCATTTTTCTGAACCATCACAAGTGTCTTGTAAGTGATCGTCCCTCGATCGGTAATCGCGACTCATAAAACTAAACAGTATAGTACAGTCGCGTGCGGCCGATAGTCAATTTGATTTCTCGCACCGCTACGCGGATCTCTCCGAGATCGTCTTGTAAGAGGTCAACACCTCAGCATTTAGAAATAATGGCTATACCAACTTTCATTTAACTCTTATAGTAACATATATAAGGAGAATAACCTAGTATCAAAGTATATTTTGCTTTTTTAACTAAAATAATCTAGAAAAAACGATACGAGCGTCAATTTTATTGCCACTCACGAGTGTCTTGTACGTATTCATTCTCGGGAGCGAAGCGCTGCTGCAAGCAGTTCGCCACTCTTTGACAGCCTGCGGCTGGGACTTACGCATCGCTTCGCTCGCGATCGCCTCTCGATAAAACTAAACCGTTTAGCATGAATGGGCTGAGCCTCGCCCGATATAGAACTAAACAGTATAGTTTGACTGGGTTCTCGCTGCGCGATCGTCAGCTGAATTCCTCGATCCGGCACAAATAGCGGCGCACCTCCTTGCGATCGCCAGCTTCTACCTGCCTGCGGCAGAGACTTACGCATCGCTTCGCTCGCGGCGCCGCGTCTCGCACCGCTACGCGGATCTCTGCGAGATCGCCTCGTCTCCCTATCTCCCCATCTCCCTATCCCCCTATCCCTACTTCTGACTTCTGAGGGAGAGCGAAGCGTGCTGTCCCACCCTAGCATTTTCGGTTTCTATATTTAATGGGATGGGACGGGACAACTCAGACGATAGCAATAAAACTAAACCGTATAGTAGAAATGGTTTTGGCGATCTCGATAGCTGGCTGGCGTGGCGCACGGTGCTTCGAGATTATAAACTGGGATTTAGCGATCGCCCGCCAGCTGGTTTTTCGAGTGTCAACTTCCGACTTCTGACTTCTGAATTCTGACTTTTGACTTGAAGCGAAGCGCATGTCTTATTCTCACACCGCGCCCCTAAATCCTGAATCCTGAATCCTGAATCCTGAATCTAATTATAATTTATAACATTCTGATTACCTTTATGCAATAAGTCAAGCAAAAGTAATTATTCTTAACAAATACGGGTCGAGCAATTAATATTAGTTATTCCCAAAAATATAGCTGATTAAAACTTAGTTTTATTATCAATAAATTTAAGTTCAATTATTAATAAATATTCGAGATCGTCAAAAATCTCACTTCATACTATCAAATTTATTAGCAGGTATTTCTTAACTATATTTAGCCGATAGTAACTAACTATTTAATACTTAAGTCTACCGCTCTTTTTAGCATCTTCAAGTTTATTTAATGCGGTTTTCTTTATATCAGAAATCCATCGTGGTGTTACTGACCACTGAGCTGCAATATCTTTTTGTTTCATGGGATAACCTTGTAGTCCATAAACCCAAATTATCACTTTCTTTTCTCTCGAAGATAATTGACTTAATGCTGTTTCAATTTCCCCATATTCTGACTTAAATTTGTCTTTCAAAGCCTTTAACTGTTTCAATCTTTGTTTGCGACCAAGATGCCAAAATAGAAAAGTTAAGCGATAAAGTGGATGTTTATCAAACAGCTTCGCAGCAAGTTGTTAATTTAGCTTTTAGCTTGATTGTTGGCGGAACAATTGCTGTCATAGTTAGAACTGTCTTCTAATACCTAATAACTAGAAAGAAGTGATGATACTTCTCTCTAGTCTAGACAACTTAATTACTATTGATTGGTGCTGGTGTTGTTCGCTCAGCCTGCTTTCTTTAATCTCTTAAGTGCTATTTAAACGAGGGTAGCGGGGAAGAGATCGCGATTCCCCATTTTGACGCAATAACTGTCAGCCAATGCCAGGAGACCATGCTCCTGTTCCAATGCTTCTAGTCCACAACAATAATAGTAGAACCATCCTTTTCAATAATCGTATAATCATAATCATCCTCAATTTCCGCTCCTAAATAATCAAAATTTCCTTCTCCAACCGTTTCTTTTAACTTCGCTATAATCTTCTCAGAGTCATCTGACAACTGAAAACACACAAATGGCTTTCCCCCTCGACCAAATTCAATTATCGGTAAATCGACACTCACTTCTCCCAAATGTCCTTTAGCTAAGGCCCAATCTGGATGTGGAGCGAAACCTAATGAGTTGGCATACTCCACTGCACCAAAGATAATCCCTTGTGCCTCAGATAAACTAATTTCTCTCATTCCTTCAAAATGCCGGTAAGTTTCTTTAAGCAATGCCGCATATTTATGAGCGTCCAATTTGAGCGGACCCACCGCTTTTTTTATCCCTAAACAATAGTAATCTACTAAATAAGAAGCAAAAATATATCGATTTTTCTCGAACCTCGTCACCACCATGAGGGCAAAACCACTTTCGTCAAATATTTCTTCATTCTCTTCATCTGATGACAACCTGCCATCGTGGCCTTGAGAATCTAACAATTTTTTCGCCGCTTCCGAATTAATTAGACATTTTTCTAAAGGCGCTAATAACCTTCCCTCGCGGCGCGACTTTTCTAATTCTTCCATCTGCTGCTTTAAAATAGCATTAACTACAGTTGGACGAATACCTAATTTCCGTGCAATCTGTTTTGGCGATAATTTTAATCCTCTCAAACGAGCTATTTCTTCAATTTGTTCTGGACTCATAACTTTTCCCAACTCTTTCTCATTTTAAATTACCAATTCCCCAGCCCATCCCCAAGCATCTTAAGTATTTCTACTCAGTCAAAAACAGAGCAGAGATTTGACAGGTTAGTGACTGATTTGTGACTCTTCATACACAACCTAGACACAGGAATTAGCCTACTTTTTTTCGGCTCAATCAGGTATGCTATAACCTGTTATTAATAAGCTCTGCTATAGATCTAGTATGTATCTAGCTGAAGTTTTTTCAGCTCTTAACTCTAAAAAATAATGGCCCCGTAATCTCTATATTTGTTAGCAAGCTATGGAAAATGTATTACGTTTTTACGATCCTTTATAAGTAGATGACCAACCGAATAACTTACGCAATCGTTGAGACGGATTAAATTTAAAGACAGTACTCGAATGTTTTAATTGAATATAAAACGTCCCAAAATTACGAAGATTAACACTTGACCCTTTTTTAAGAGATTGATAAATTTCATCTAAAAACGCATCAATAATGGCTTCACTCGATTTTTCGTCGAAATTATTTTTCTCACAGACACGGCGAATCAATTCTTTTTTATTAATAGACATTTTAAGAATATTGAAGATGCTTTTGTCACAGTTTTCGAGCGGCTGTTGCGACGGGTGAACGCACCGCAACCCCATCCTATGCCACCCCATAACCCGTATAGGGTCGCAACGACGGTTCCCGAAATCCCAACACAATATCCTCTTTCGGCACACCTGCTTCCTCCAAATCCAAGGCAATACCGCTTTCTGTTCCATCTCGCTGAATCCAAATTTGACCTTCAATAATATCAAGATGAATAATGCAACCATGCACCCGTCGACCATTATTCCAACCCACATTTATTAACAGATAGCGATCGCGTTTTTGGTCAAAGATAATCTCACTCTTAAAATCCCCATTGGCATAAGGAACAGCCGCGTAATCCGATAACACCTGTTCAATAATTTGACGATATCTATCTAAGGTATCCATTTCACAATCTCCTCCTTATTTGGCTCAAAGACAATCAACTTCAACCTCTGCTTCTTTAAAAGAATGTAGCCAATGGGTTCTTCAAATAAGTCTTCAAACGTTGTTAGTCGGATCGCTAAATATAAAATTCTCTTTGGCTCCAACTCTTCTAAAATATCAAAGTAAAGAACGTATTGCCCCAAAGCTTTTTCCAAGTCGTCAACATCAGAACGTCCTATAAAACTTTTAATTTCAACTGCAATTTTTTGTTCTGTTTTTGTCGCTGCGAGCAGTTGAGTTGCCCCTAAATCAATATATAAATCCTTTTTGCCAATTTCCAACTTAAATGGATCGTGGGTAATATTCCATCCGTCTTTAATCAGAGCATTTTTCACACAATCATGATAGATATCTTTTGCAGGCACAGGAACTTTTTATCGCATTAGACGGGAGAGCTATTTTTATTATATCTGTTGCCACCCTAGAGTAATTCATTTAAAAGTCTTCTAACTGCTCCTAATTTGAATTATTTTCAATCTAGCAATCATTCCCCAAAAGCTTGATCAAAATTCACATCCTCACTCCGATCGTCCTCTATTACTCGATCATCCTCTACCATTTGTGACTTTGGGGATAATTCTTTATTGGCTTGCTTTGATGTTACCACCTCTCGACTGGCGGCATTCCCTGCTCCTGCTCTAACCACTCCATTATTAACCCCGTTTAACTCGACCCTCGCTCGTGATCTTATACGAGCTAGCTACTTTATGAGCCAAAACTCGATCGTTGATTAGTTCGATACTCTCTTCAACATCTCCTAACCGAACATATACTCCATCAGATCAACCTTGATGATATTTATGTTTATTAGCCAATTCACTGGTGTCATTAGAAGCTTTATCAATATTATCTTGCTCTTCAAAACTGCTGGGATCGTACTCTACACTCCGATAACTATTACAGTGTTGCTCTATCTCCTGCTGCCAAAAGCTGCTCCCCCTGAGATAAATAAACAGCTCATATCAACGGTAGGAAAAATTGCAGCTAACCAATTTCTGACTCGGGCGAGGGTACTGCTTACTTACTATCTCTAAAATCTTACATATATCTTTTATTTCTTGCTCTCTTAGTATGGGATCGCTAACGGTCGATAACTTTTTAGGAGCTTTTAACTTATCCCATTGTGGAAAACTACTCTTAGCAAAAACCCTTTGACCGTCTTTGATTAGGTTCGAGCTAATCCCATACTCATCTATTTCTATCTCATCGATACACTTATTGATAACTTTCAGCAACTTTTCTCGCTCTAATCCTGAAGAACGCGAGGGTCACCCAATCTAAAAACAGACTCATTGCGCTCTTACACATTCCCATTCTAAATTTGAGAGTGGCGATTGGAAATTCTTAATTGTTATAAAACTCAAAACATTCAAACCGAGTCTAATAATTCTTGACTCTTTATTCCAAAATCCCTAACTACTTATCTAAATTCAATTTTATTTTCCCTTTCTCTAAAAAGTATTTATACTTAGAAAAATATCGGCTATTTTACTGTCAATCCTTTCTAGTTCCTCACAAAAATATCTATATATTCTCCAAGTATTTAACAACTTTCTACAATATTTGGCAACTTCTGACAATTTGAACTCTTTGACCCCTTTGATTTCGCCCTCTTTGCCCCTTTTCAAAGGACGTACTACTTTCGCCACCTTGTCAATTATTGTCAGATCTTGCCATATCTCTTCTAATTCTCGACAAATATGGCCAGATTTTGCTAGGGAAAATTTTAATCCCTACACCGAGAAAAGGGTCCCTATTAATGATATTCTTTCTCTTAGTAAAGCTCATTAGCAAGCTATTTTTTGCTTATATATAACTTGAGGTTTTATTCACTTTTCACCTTTTTTCTTCAACACACAAAACTCCTCACTTTAACCCTTTATCTTGAGAACTATGGGTTTGCCCCTTTTCTCCCACAAACATACTACTAAAATGTAACGAATTCTTCATACTTGATTTTTAAGTCTTTTAACGTTCCCACTCTCTATGGCTAAAAAACAAAATCGCAAATTATTCTCTTTCGCCCTTACTGACTCCGAAAAAAAGACTATCGATCTCAAAGCCGCACAAATTGGATTAACCCGCGCAGCCTATATTCGTTCCCGTATTTTTCAAGCCGACTCTAATGCTCTTGAATCCACTCGCGACCCCCTAACTAATAACGCTATTCCAGAGGTAAACGTCAAAACCTATCGGACTCTTAAAGAAATCGCCTCCCGACTCGATCGCCTTTCGGAAATGGCCAATTCCCCCAACCCGATAACTTTTAATCGAATCGAAGTCGAGCGCGCTTTATTAGAAGAAACTCTATCCCAGCTCGAAATCATTGGCGCACAACTAGCGATCCAAACCGCTAATCTTAATCGCTTATAGAATCAAGTCATGATTGGAAACATAACTTCTGGCTGTAACTCTAAACCCCTTCTCAAATACCTCCTCGAAAAAGAGAAGGCCAAGTTACTCTGCTCTAATATGTTTGGCAAAGACTATCAAACTCTAGCCGCCGAGTTTAAATTGTCCCAATCTCTCAGACCTGATATAAAACAGTCGGTTTACCATATTTCTTTGTCCCTCGACCCAACGGAGAAATTAAAAGAGCGAGCCTGGAAGGAAGTAGCCCAAAAATATCTAGAGAAAATGGGCTTTAAAAACTCTCAATTTGTGGCCGTCAAACACCGAGATCGCTCCCATTCTCATCTCCACATCGTTACTTCAAAAATCGATCTAGACGGTCATGTTGTAAACAGCTCATACGACTACTATCGATCTCAAACTATAATCCGCGACATCGAACGGGAATACAAACTCAAACAATTACAAAATTCTTGGGAATGCGCTCGTCACCAGCAACCAAGACACGAGATTGAGGTGCTTAATAAAACCTGGGATAATAGCGTCAGAAAACACTTACAGAAAACGCTCGATGAAATTGTAGATTTTAATTCCCGTTTAACTGTACCTCAACTGCTCAAACAACTAGACGAGCGCCAAATATCCCATCAAGTCCATTATGCAAATACTGGAGCAGTCCGAGGTCTGAGCTACAGCTACAACGGGATTAACTATTCTGGTACTAGCTTAGGTAGAGCTTATACTTTTCCTGGGCTACAGAAACATAGGGGCATTGTTTGCGATAGCACTATAGAGAGAGAAATCTATTTTACCTGCACGATATCTCCTGATACTACTAGCGCTACTATTGAGTTATTACAGCAACGGGAGTTACAGCAACAGCAGCTTGACGTTATCTCTCGCAGAGCAATTGAGCTTAAATTAATTAGAAGAGAAGAAGAAAGGATTAGACGCTCTCAAGAAAAAGAACTTAAACGAATTAAACTGGAAAAAGAAAGAGAAAAACAAAGAATTGCCGCTCTAAATAAAGAAATTAAGGATTTAGCACCCATTTTTAACCCCTGTATCCAATACACCCACTTACAAGGTGTACCTATTAGTGAGGCGACTGCTTTTAAAGCACTGAACCATATACATAAGACAATTTGGAATGAACCAGTAGATGATGGTCTGTGTGTAGAAACAAAAAACTATATAATCACTATCAAAGCCAACACTAAGAATGAGCCTGTCCTTAGCCCTAATGACCAATTAGAAATCGGCTTAAACTGTTGTCAATTACGTGTTGAGAGAAAAGATAATTATGAAGAAATTTTATCGATTAATTATCGCGATTACGAAGAACTAGATACTAATAACATTTATGTCGTTGAGAACCAGTTAACAACCGACGACCAGCAACGCCTAAAATCACTGCAAAAAGCTGTCAACGATTATCAACAAGAACTTGAACGCATTAGACTACAAAACAGCCCCTATACTGGAGCGCCTGAACGCATAAAAGAAGCTGTGCTTAAGATCTTCACAGAAAATGGACGTGACGATCTATCCCATAAAGTTAAAAAGCATTATGAAAGTAAAAACCTTTCTCTGGTCTGGACAGAACAACTTGAATATGGTGTCTGCTTCCACCAACAGCTTCGAGTTTTCCAGAAAAATAACGATAATCGCAACCAAGATCAATTAATCCTCGAATACAGAGGTCAAACTCATACCTCTTGCTGGCAACTCTCACAACCCGATTGGCAACTAACCCAGCAGAATCTATCCCAGTTAAACGCTCAGCGTCTTTTCGATCTTGAACGGTACGTTAATAAATGCCTCCGTATCAAAAACTTTAAAGAATACGCCAAAACCGTCCTCTGGGCAAAAGGACAACACGAACAATATTCCCACTCCCGTGGTGTCTACCAAAACGAGCGCTACCATATAAAAGTCGATCGCGATCGAGTTGTCGTTTCTTCTGTAGGAGACGCTCGCGGCGTTATTTACGAAACTTCTAACCAGCCTTATTCAGATCCCGTCAAAACTACCACCATTAACAAATTTTTAGAATCAGATTATGAGTGGTTCGAGAATGCCCACAAAAAAGTCGAAAACCACCGCCAACAAGCTGAACGTCTCGCCTACCAACGAGAGCAAGAAAAACAACAACAGCGCGAGCGCGAGCGTGAACGTGGTTATGGCGGTTTTGAACTTTAAACTTGGCAGATGCCTTCGCTTTAAACAAAAAACTTAACTAAACAGTTAAGTAGTATATTCTTATTGGATAGCAGCAAACTAAACGGTATAGTTCAATAAAACCTCATTGATTGTCACTACAACAAGCTGGTCCAAGATCGTCAAAGAGCCTCTTGTGTCAACAGAAAAGGATTAAACTATTCCATATATATATATAGTGATTTGGTGTGGACCTGGTTTTAAAATTCAACACGGGTGGCTACGAGCGCCTCGTCCCCACCACGGGCAAAAATGGCTTGGATTAAATCCTTGAGCCGAGCGATTCCCATGGTCTTGTCTAGATAATTCCAGGTGGCTGCCCAGAAGGTATCTGATGCACTCTCAAAGAAAGATAGCCAACTGTCGATATTGTCGCGGGACTGGAGGAATTTTTGAATTTGTGCTCCAAGCCAAGCACACTCATCTTCTGGGTAATCCGAGCAGGTTTTGGGTTTCTCTGGGGCAATATATTGGCCTCCCGACGCGGCTATTGCTAACAAGATTTTGTCAGTATCCCCACCCGAGGTGAAGGCCTTCAGGTGGGCCAGATATAAGCAGGTGTTGGGATCTATTGCGTTATTTAAATCCCGCTCTAACCATTTGGCAAATACTTCCTCTCTTTTCTCGTGGTTAATATCGATTAACTCATAGAGGCGATGGCCATCTTTTTTGCCCCCAGCCCAACGACATTCAACTAACTTGAGGTCCAACTTTTTGAGAAGTTTGTTAGCTTGTGCGATCGGTCCTCCTTTCTCACAGATGTTAACTCCATAAAGTTCTTTGATCTGGTATTTGATTAAGGGTTGTAAAATCAAATTGTGCCAATCCTTTAAACTGCGATCGCTAAATACCGCCCCTGGTTTAAAGAACTGTTCGAGATTAATAATTTGGAGACCATTAACTTTGAGTGCCAGTTGTTGCTTGTTAATATCTGGCTTGAAAGGAGAGGCTAATTGTCTGGGGGAAGGGAGATCAAGAGATTTTTCTACAATACCAATAGATCCCGCTCCCTTCCCTGAGCCTCTTGCTGTAAGACCCGCCAACTTGGACGCATCACGGTCAGCTACAAACTGGTTGCCAACAGTTAAATAATAGTGAAGCAAAATCATCGGGTGCCAACCACTCTCATCTCGTTCTACTAATTCGGGTGTAACTTCTACCTCGCCATAGCGATGGGATATCTGCGCTCGAGTAAGTTGGTGCTGTTGGGAGGTAGTTAAATCCTGTTTGGATTCGAGCTTCTTAAATTCTTCAAAACTTAGGGGTGTTGAATCTGTTATGTTTTGGCAATATATTTTATAAGCGGATAACATGAAGCTATCAAGGCTCTCTTTTAAGAGAGTGGCCTCTGCTACATCTTGCGAGCGGGTTTTATCAGTGTCGATTACTTGATAACCTTCGGCCTTTAATTTGGCGACGATCGACTCTTTATAGGCATACATACCCGCGTTGACGATGGCGGCGCGACGGGCCCAAGTAATTAAATGGGGATTTTGCCAGTCCCAATCAAGCTCATCCCAATCGTGGTAGCCAGCCTGTGATAAATAAGAAATTAGGAAACGAGTTTGCTGGTGGGTAGAAGCTAGTAATTTTCGCACTTCAGTGGAACGATTGCCCACAAATTGCATACCGACGGTTCTGGCCCAGATATGGCGAGGCACGTCTTCTCGGAGGCGTTCAACGGTCTGGCAAACGGCATCAACGGTGTTAACCTAAGCCAGAAGGTCACCCCCCTGACTCGGCTTCAGAACGGAGCGTGAGACTTTCACCTCACTCCGCTCCTTAGTACGTGATTGAATTGCCGCCTTTGCTTGCGACCTCCCTGACTTCTTCTTGTTCCCAGAACGTTTGGACTGTTCTTGTTTACTCGAAGAAATCTTTGCATTACGCTTTAACTTTTCTGTAACTACATCGCCAGATCTACACAATTGTGCTTCAGCTTGGTCGTGGCAATGTAGGTGCAGTAAAACCAAATTATTATCGGTATTTCTACCTCCACTGGATTTGGACTCCAGGTGGTGTTTTTCCACCACATCATCTGGTTTAAAGCTTAATCCGCAGTAAGCACATTCACCCTTTTGCCTCTTAAGTAGGCGGGCTTTTTGTGGGTCTAAGGTGGAGTACCTTTCACCCATGCGCTTGCTCCAGTAGTTTTCATCCCCATCGAAAGGAGAGCGATTTCCTTCAACTTTTATAAATTCACCACTGGCTGGAAAGTCGGAATGTTTAAGAAGTCTAAGGGGGTTTTTCCCTTCCCTTCTAGTCCCAAATCTCCAACCTTCAGAGTCGAGCAAGAAGTATCTCTTTGCTATCCACTTTCTGCTTTTGTTGGGATGACGACGCTTAGCCCATCGCCAAAGTCTATTCCATAATAGGTTTTTGACTTTACTATAGGCTGTACTTGAATGCCAAGGACTTTGATAGTTACACCATCCCCTAATAATGGGATTTAGGTGTTTGATTACTGCCGTTTGTTCGACTGCCTTCATCTTATTGAGGCTGTCTTTTAGTTTTTGATAGTGTGCAAGGATTTTTACTTTACTAGGTTGAATTATTGTTTTAAAACCTAATAAGTTTTTGTTTGTGTTTTTGCCACTATGGTGTTTACCTACCTTGAATTGTCTGATGGTGAATCCAAGGAAGTCGAACCCTGCCTTCTCTTGCTCATAGTCCTCCAATGTATGAGTAAGTCTCGTTTTACTGGGCTTGAGTTCTAATCCAATTTCACTCAGAAACTTCTCGACTATTTCAACACTTTTTTGGAGTACATCCAGGTTCTCGCTGAGAATTACAAAGTCATCCGCATAGCGTATCAACCTGGGTTGTAGTATGTTATGCTCCCCGTATAGTCGGGGACAGTTTTTGAGTACACCTCTATTGGTGCACCCGAATGCAACTTTTAGTGCGAGTTCCATTCCGTGTAGAGCCACGTTTGCTAGAAGGGGTGATATTACGCCTCCTTGTGGTGTACCTTCGTCAGTGTTGCAATATCCTTTCCTTTCTGCCCATTTGCTAAAATCTATTACTCCAGCTTTGAGCCACGCCTTGATTTGGCGCGTGTAAGAAGGTTTGGTATTTAGTTTTTGAGAAGTGCTGAGTGATCTATTCTATCGAAGCACTTTGAGATGTCGGCATCTAAGGCGAATCTTGGCTTTTTGTTGATGTTGCTAAAGATCGCCTTAATTGCGTCGTGGCAACTCCTTCCTGGTCGAAACCCGTAGGAATTAGGTTCAAATTTGGCTTCCCATTCTGGCTCTAGTGCCAGTTTGAGTAGCATTTGCTTGGCTCTATCCTCGATAGTTGGGATTCCTAACGGTCGCTTTTCAAACTGGCCAGGTTTGGGTATCCAAACGCGGCGAGTTGGTCTAGCAGTTCCGTCTAATTTAAGTTTTCTAGCAAGTTCCAGTCTTTCTTGAGGTTTTAAGGATTTGATCCCGTCTACCCCTGCTGTATGCTTACCTTTATTTTCTTGTGTTACCCTTCTAACAGATAATAGCTTAGCGTACCAAGAGTGAGTTATTAACTTCTGGAGTTGGCGAACAAGCTTAATGTCTCTGCGTAACGAGGCTCGATAAATCCGTTTTTGAAGCTTAAATATCTTTAGCTCAATCTCTTTCCAGGGAATGAGTTTCCAGTTATTAAACGATGACTTTGAACTGATGTTCTCCATATTAATCTTTATGCTTTTACTTCACGAACTTATCTCTCACGTAGCTAACAGACTTTCAGCTTATCCTTGCCTATTACAGGCAGGCTTTTGCTTATTTCCGTATCCTTCTCTAAGGGTGGTTTCTTACGCGGGTCACTACTAGAAATATTCGACCTATATTCCTAGAACCCTCCCTCAGATTCACTCGTTCCTTATCTACCGTTGGTATTGACTTTAGAGCCTCTCTATTCGCCAGGTTTTGGTTAGTGTCGAGAATCGCGTGCAGATGCGTTCTCTACCGTTGCCTCGAACATATTTTGTTCCCTGCGTATCAGCCTTATTTCGCAAGTTATGGGTCTTGGCGATTCAGTGAGAGTTCACTTTCGTTACTCTTGGTCAAATGCTCCCCGTTGCTCCACTTTAGGCTTGTAGTTTGGCGGGTTTTCTAGGGGCTTCGATTCTGGCGTATCCCATACTCTCCATAGTCGCCCTAAATGCTGTCCTCTGGACACTTCAGGGGTAGGACTTGCACCTACACGGTTGATAAAGTTGTCTCGGTTTCAGGATTGCTCCTTTCCCTATTGACGGTAGGTTATACCGTGCAAGGTAATTTGAGATGTATATCTCTGGCTACCTTAACGAGCCGCACCTGCACACCCCAAGCGATACACCATACCGAGTTAAAATGACCGACAGTATCTATGCTAACTCCAGTTTCAATAGTGGGGGAAGCCAGGACCACTTCATAACCACGAACCACATTATCTAAATTTTTGGTAACTCCATATGCTCTGTGTTCTGGGTTTCTGACAGAAGTCGCATCGATTCTGAGAAGATTAATCGATTGACCTCGCAAAAACAGTTCTTTTTTGAGAAAACCTTCGAGGTTTTTGGTGCCCCATTTACTTTTTTGTTTTTGCCCAGAGGTATGGATTAAGACTTTTTCTCCATTTTCTATTGCATTTATGACTGCAGCTAAAAGAAGTTTGGGATTAGTGCCATTATATGTAAAGAGCTTTCTGTTGCCCAAATTGGGAAGAAAGAGATTTTGTAGCACCCAAGTTTTTATCCCATATCCTCCCGCTAACTTTTGCACGTATTGAAGTGCAATGGGGGATAAGTCAGCATCGGCTAAGTAGATTTTACCTCCTGTCGTC